>JAUUVE010000003.1 GCA_030589715.1 Desulfobacteraceae bacterium
AATGATGCCCAGCTCATTACTAACAATGGGCAACGCCTTATAATCCAGGTGGCCGGCTACTAAGCATATCGTATGCATATTTAATATCGCTTTGGGTGGAATCCCTGTTTACCATTCTATTGATTAAGAAAAGGTTTATGGAGTTCGAGAGTATATGGAAGGGCCAAAGGGGTGTCAAGCAAACTGCTCGCTAATTTCGTGTTGACCCCGATGTTGCATTAAAAGGTTCCCAAATTCAGGAAAAAGGCTATTATTTCAGTTGGGGAGTTGACAATCCACACTCAGGGCTACATGAAATGTGAATTGCTCGAGGGTCATCATTCTCCCGTCCTATCCAAAGTAACACTCAGTTCTCGAATAAGCGCCGAAACTTTATGCGACATCGGGGTTGACACTGTTTCCCTTTGGGCTATCATGGAATTCTACAATAATCCGCTGACTCCCCAGGGTAAGGTCAAATATGAAGCTGGAAAAAAACTCCGGATATCCTTTGCTTATTATCCCTCTCTCTCTACTATTTCTGGGTACACTCTTGCTTCAATCCACAACCGGCAAATCCGAAAGTACGAGTCAAATCAAACCCCGAGAGGATGGAAAGGCGGTTCCTTCAATGGCCGTACCGGGTGAAAATGCAAAGAAGGAGGGGAAAATGGCTGGCACGGACGAATTGACAGAGGAACAGGGTAAGCGCCTCCTGAAGGTTGCAAGGGAGACCATCGAGCAAGAGCTTTTTGGCTCAAAAGAAGCGAAAGACCCCGATCCTGATTTGCCTTCCGTGCTTCAAGAACGGCGCGGCACCTTTGTCACCCTAACTATTGGGGGGAATTTGAGGGGATGTATAGGGCACATAATCCCTCAAGAATCATTGGTTGAAGGCATCAGGATCAATGCCATCAATGCTGCATCTAGAGATCCACGATTCCACCCGATTACCAAGGATGAGTGGAAAAGTGTCAAGATAGAGATCAGCATTCTGACTGATCCTGAATCCCTCCACTACTCCGACGCCGATGACCTCTTGAAGCAACTGCGGCCGGGCGTAGATGGCCTCATTATTAAGAAGGATTTAAACCAGTCCACATTTCTTCCACAGGTCTGGGAACAACTACCGGAGAAAGAGGAATTCTTGGCCCACCTCTGCCTCAAGGCAGGCCTTCAAGGAGATGCTTGGAGAAAGGGGGGCCTGGAAATCTCGACGTATCAGGTACAGGCCTTTGAAGAATAGACCCCCCCAGTGAGAGGTGGCGTGGTGGTGAGCCTAAGGCGCCTAATTATTTGGTCCATAATCGGCACAGGTATATCCTCCGTTACCACCCAGCTCCTCACCATAAGGGAATTCCTGACCCAGTTTCACGGAAATGAAATCACCATCTCTCTGGTCCTCTTCTCCTGGCTCCTACTGACAGGCCTTGGGAGCCTTGCTGCAAAAACGATCAAGCGCCCTTCCCTGAAGATCTATACCTTACTAACCTTGATAATCGCCCTGTGGCCCCTACTCCAGATGATCGTGATCAGGGGATTCAGGGAGGCACTCTTCATACATGGGTCTTCCCCCAGTTTCTACACCATCTTCTTCTATATCGTGATCACTGTAAGCCCTTACTGTTTGCTTACCGGTTTTATCCTGCCCTATGCCCAGAAGGTTCTTAATTACAACCATCAGCATTTTGAAAGCGGTGACCTCTATATCACTGACAACATCGGAGACATCCTGGGTGGTGCACTGTTCAGTTTTGTCCTTGTTTACTGGTTCAAGCCCTTTCCCATCATCGCCCTTACTTCAGCCGCCCTAATCCTGGTGGCCCTCCTTCTCCTCCTAAGGTCCCGCAGTTATATTCTCCTATTGACGACCCTTGTATTGATCTCCTTTTTTTACAGTTACGCCTTAGACAGGACCTTTGAAAGACACAGTCTCTCTACCCAATACGGAGATGTCATTCGCTATATAGAGTCTCCTTATGGTAGGATTGTGGTTACAAGAGAAGGCCCCCAGCACACCTTCTGGGAATCCGGGACGCCATTCTATTCGGACGCAAATATCGTAAATAGCGAAGAGAAAATTCACTATCCCCTGTGCCAATTGGACAGGGTAGAAAACGTGCTCCTGGTCTCAGGCGGCTTGGGTGAAACCCTGGCTGAGATATCCAAATATGACCCGGCACATGTTGATTACGTTGAACTGGACCCATATCTGACAGATGTTGCCCTTGAGCTGGCTGTCATAAGAAACGCCCCTTTCCTGGAGATAAAAAACATCGATGGAAGGCGTCACATGAAGATGACAGAGAGGAGGTATGATGCCATTATCATTGACCTTCCTGACCCAGACACATTCCAGATAAACAGATTCTTTACCAGAGAATTTTTTGCTCTGGCAAAAAAAATCTTAAAGAGGGATGGGGTTGTCTCCATGGGTGTTGAGTATTCCCAGAACTACCTTAGCGAGATACGAAAAAAAACGCTCTCCACCCTTTACAACACAGCACGACTCTATTTCCGAAACGTAATATTTCTTCCGGGACAGGAGGCCTATCTTATTTGCAGTGATGGGGAGCTATCGCTGGACATTCCCGCCAGACTAAGATCCAAGTCCATAAAGACCTCCTATATAGAGGGCTTTTTTTACGGGAATGTAACAGAGGACAGAATCAGAAAGCTTAAAGAGGGCATAGACACAAATGAAGCCATCAACACGGATTTTGAGCCAAGGCTAATAAATATAGCATTTCAGGAATGGTTTATAAAACATGGCACCTCTCCTCGATACTTTATTGTGATCCTCTTAGTTCTTACCATTATCTATATGGTATTCCTGAGGCGGAAAGAATATGTCCTTTTTTCCACCGGATTGACCACCATGGGAGTGGAGATGCTCATCATCTTTGCCTTTCAGGTCATTTACGGCTACATCTATCTGCAAATCGGCGCTATCGTCACTGCATTCCTCCTGGGTCTCCTGCCAGGCGCCATGGTGGGAAATACCTGGAGACGCAGAGGTGCCTCAAAGCTAATGCTCTCAGAGGGTCTCCTCTTGTCTCTCTTGGTATTGTTTTATGTCTGGGTTGCCTATTTTAGAAGTGAACTCCATCCCCTATTCTTTTTGGGATTTTGCTTCGTCTTCTCCTTTTTGTGCGGATTCCAGTTTCCTGTTGTTGCAAGCATCATTGGCGAGCAGAGTAGTCCTGCGGCAGGCTGCCTTGCCGCCGATCTCTGTGGTGCTTCGGTGGGCACACTCGTTACTGGAACAATCTTGATACCCTTATGGGGAATCAGGTATGCCGTTATTTTTTTGATTCTTGTAAAAATTTCAAGTATCATAGTTACTCTTTTTTCTGGCAATAAGGCGGTCTGATAGTGCCCTCGCGCCTACATCCGATGTTATTCTATCCAAGCCAATGTACGAATCAACGATTGAACCGATCAATTATTTTGCGAGGCCTTGGTTATGCCCGGCATGATGACGCGAAAAGAATTCTTGAAATCCTTTGGGTTAGGCACCTCTGCCCTTTTTTGCGCGGGCACTGGGTACGGATTTTTCGGGAACAAAAAAGACAGAGTAAGAGACATAAGGGGGCACATATTCAAGAACGATGCCCCCAAGAGGCCCTGGAAATGGTCCATCGAGGGCTTTCATTATGCCAGTGACGGTACCACAGTCCAGTGCCAGATCTGTCCGAACCGTTGCCTCCTCGAACCTGGGGATCGTAGCGTATGCCGTTCAAAGGTGAATATAGGGGGGAAGCTTTACTCCATGGCCTATGGGAACCCCTGTTCCGTCCACGTGGATCCGATCGAGAAAAAGCCCCTGAATCACTTCTACCCAACCTCCTTGATATTTTCCATCGCCACTGCTGGTTGCAATTTTAGATGTCTCAACTGCCAAAACTGGGAAATCTCACAGAAAAAACCGGGGGAGGTACGCCACATCCAGCTATTTCCTAAAGATGTGGTGGAGAAGGCAAAGGAGAGAAACATACCCTCCATTGCTTATACCTACTCCGAACCCATATCCTTTTATGAATACATGTATGATACAGCCAAACTGGCAAGGGCCGGGGGCCTCAAGAATGTGCTGGTGTCGAACGGTTATATAAACCGCTACCCCCTTATCAGGCTCTGCAGATACCTGGATGGGGCCAATGTCAACCTAAAATCATTTGATGACAGCATCTACCGCTCCCTGAATGGGGGGACCCTCCAGCCGGTCCTCGATACCTTTAAGACCATGCACAGGGAAGGTGTCTGGTTTGAGATGACCACCCTCGTGGTGCCCACCTATGTGGATAAACCCGAGATGATCAAACGGATGTGCGCATGGATCCTCAAAGAATTGGGCCCAAATTATCCCCTCCACTTTCTGAGGTTTTTCCCCAGATATAAGCTGACCAGACTCCCTGCAACACCCATCGCGACACTTGAAGAACTAAGGGGAATTGCCCTCAAAGAAGGGATTCGATATGTATACTTAGGTAATGTGCCCGGTCACGAAGGCACCCAGACTTACTGCCACAATTGTCACAAGATCTTGATCGGGCGGAAGGGCTATTTAATTACAAAGTTCAACTTAAGAGACGGTCGATGTAAGTTCTGCGGGACTCCCATTCCTGGAAGATGGGGCGCCAGTCCACTGTCATCTTAGGCATAGGGCTCACCTCCTCACTTCTTCCAGAATTCAGGCGTAAGTAAGACGATGACCGTATAAATCTCCAGCCGGCCGAGCAGCATACAGAACACCAGGACCCATTTCCCGGCTTCAGGGATGAGGAGATAGTGCTTTGTAGGTCCCACAATGCCCAAGCCCGGGCCTATATTACCGATGGATGCCGCCACCGAGGCGATGGCCGAGATCATATCAAGTCCTAGGCCTGCCATAACAAGCGTGGCCACCACGAAAAGACCGAGATAGAGGATAAAGAATCCCCAGACGCTACTGAGGACATCTTGAGGTACAGGTCTGCCGCCCAATTTGACGGCTGTAACGGCGTGGGGATGTATAATCCGAAAGACCTGCTGATAGCCATGCTTCATGAGTAACATGACCCGCATCGTCTTCATGCCTCCCCCCGTAGACCCGGCCATTGCCCCAAGGAACATACAAATCAGCAATACTAACTGGGATAGGACAGGCCACTTCTCGTAATCTGCGGTAACAAAACCTGTGGTAGTGATGATCGAGCTAACCTGGAATGCGGCATAGCGGAATGTCTTGGCAAGAGAGCTGTAAACGGTCCCATGAACATTTAGTGTGATTATAGCAATGAATATACCAACAAGGATGAGAAAGGTGCGGCACTCTGAATCCTTGCCAAAGACATTCAGATCTCCCTTGATGAGTCGGTAATGGAGTGAAAAGTTGATCCCGGCAAAGAGCATAAATAGGATGAACACACAATCAAAGTACAGGCTGTTAAAGTGGGCAATGCTGGCATTCTTCGTTGAAAACCCACCTGTTGGCATTGTGGTAAAGGCATGACAAACAGCGTCGAAAAGAGACATCTCCCCTGCAAAGAGCAAACCAATCTCCATTACCGTAATTAAGACATAGACCTTCCAGAGTGTCTTTGCAGTCTCGGAGATCCTTGGTTTTAGTTTATCCACCACGGGGCTGGGTATTTCTGCCCTGTAGAGCTGCATGCCACCAACCCCCAAGACTGGCAGAATGGCTATGGAGAAGACGATAATCCCCATCCCTCCGAACCACTGGGTCTGGCTCCTCCAAAGGAGGATACCCTTTGGCAGAGACTCGATATCGCTCAGTATAGTTGCACCAGTGGTAGTAAAGCCTGATACCGATTCAAAGTAGGCATTAGTGAAATCGGGAATGGAGCCTGATAAGAGATAGGGGAGAGTCCCAAACAATCCTGCCATTACCCATCCAAGGGCCACAATTGCGATTCCATCACGGTGGTTCAGCTGGTTATTCTCCTGGCTTTTCGTGAAGATAAAGAGTAGGAGGCCCACTGAGGATGTGATAAGCATAGAAGCGATCAGCGCCTGGGTACTACCATCTTCATATATGAGGGACATCAGAAGGGGTGCTGACATGGAGATGCCCAAGGAGAAAACCAGTATCGCGACGAACCGCGCTATGACCCGCAGCTGCATCAGAAGTATTCCAGTTTGACGGTGAGGAGCTTTTCCAGTTTAGGCACCACAGGTTGGAGGGAGAAGATAATAAGCCGGTCCTTTGGCCTGATGACACTGTCTCCGCGGGGAATAATAATCTCCTCACCGCGTACAATTGCTCCTATGATGGCACCCTTTGGAAATTTCACCTTGGAGAGGGGGACATTTACGATATCGGAGGTCTCAAGGGCCTCGGCCTCTATGGCCTCGGCATGCTCTCCTTTGAGCGGGGCCACCGAGATAATCTTACCACGTCTGATGTACTGGAGGATGGCCCTAACAGCAGAGAGCCTCGTGCTTACCACAGTATCTATCCCGATCGCAGAGACAAGGGGGATATAGCTTAATTTGCTGACCCGCGTGATAGTCCTTTTGGCACCGAGCCTCTTGGCAAGGAGGGAGATAAGAATATTGCTTTCTTCATCCCCGGTAAGGGCCACCATAAAGTCAACGTCCCCGATATTTTCTTCCTGGAGCAGATCCCTGTCTGTCCCATCGCCATTGATCACAATTACCCGCTCAAGCTTTTCGGAAAGGCTGGCACATCTCTCACTATCTTTGTCAATAATTTTTGTGCTGACTTTCGTATTATCAAGGGCGGTGGCTAAGGCCATAGCAGTTTCACCCGCACCGACTATAATGACCCTTCTGAGGATTCCCTCCTTGAGGTTGAAAAGCTCGGTCACATGATCAAGCTCATCATTTCTTACCACCACATAGACCAGGTCATCCGCTTGGATAGTGTCTGTGCCCCGTGGGATCAACACCTGATCCTTCCTGACAATTGCCCCCACAAGCAGTTTTTCTTCCAGGCCTTTGAAGGAGAGTAACTGGCGACCGGTAAAGGGGGAGTCTTTGGCCACGGTAAAGCCGATGAGCTTTACTCTTCCCCCCACAAAGTCAATTACTTCAGAGGCACCCGGGACCTCCATAAGGCTCAGAATGGCCTTCACCATGACCGAATGAGGATTGATTACATGGTCAATCCCCAAGAGTTCTTGGGTCAAGAACTCCTTTTCTTCCAAGTATTCCGTGTTTCTGATCCGGGCCACTTTGAGCATATATTGGTTAAGGTTTCGGGCCAGCATGCAGGAAATCAGGTTTACCTCATCGCTGTCCGTAGCAGCCACCAGCATGTCTGCCTCCTTGATCCCTGATTCCCTGAGTACCCGTGGGCTTGTACCGGAGCCCAAAAGCGCCTGAACGTCCAGGTTTTCACTTATCCGCTTTATCTGCTTATGGTCCTTGTCAATAAGGACCACATCCTGGTTTTCCTCGGAAAGTCTCTGGGCGATGTGGAACCCCACCTCGCCCGCCCCGACAATGATAATTTTCACCTGCAGTTTCCTTTGAACACAGTGTTTCGGAATTGGCAATTTTGTGAGAAAAAGGATTTTAATCATTAAATCTTCAATCTTCAATAGTCAATAGTCAATTATTTTATCCCAAATTTGGCATCTCTTTATAAATCCTCCCTATTGCGCCCTGCAATTCCTTCTTTCCTTGATAAAACGTAAAACCTCAAGGCCCAAGGGCACAGCATGGGCCATAGTCTCAGTCACAAGCCCAATCAATCCTATAGACAATAGGAGATGAGGATGATATAAGAAATGCCTCTCAACGGCCCCAGATAGAAATCAGTGCGGAAAGGGGAAACACATCTTGAGCCAGATGCAGACAATTGGACATGACTATGACGGAATGATCCTGAAAGAATATATCGATAGATTTTCAGAGGCCAGGGTCCTTGTAATCGGTGATATCATAATGGACGAGTATGTCTGGGGTAATGTCTCCCGGATTTCTCCTGAGGCCCCAGTGCCAGTGGTAGAGGTCAAAAGGGAGACAAGAATGCTTGGTGGGGCTGCCAATGTGATCCACAACATCGCAACCCTCGGGGCGACGCCCATTCTTTGTGGTGTGATAGGGAAGGACAGCACCGGGCGCAAAATCCTCGACGAGATCGCCCGGATGGATCTTACATCAGATGGTATCATAACTGAGGAAGACAGGCCCACAAGTATCAAGACAAGGGTTGTGGCCCATGACCAGCAGGTGGTCCGCTTTGATCGTGAGAGCCGAGCAGATATCAGACCTGAGAGCATACAAAGAATCCTCAAGTTTATCAAAAAAAACCTAGACAACATTGATGCAATTGTGGTCTCTGATTATGGCAAGGGCGTTGTTTCTGCCCCCCTGATGAAAGGCCTGAGGCAGCTTGTCCAAGACGACTCCGTTGTTATCGCCGTTGATCCAAAGACGGGCAATTTCGAATATTATTACGGTGTGAATGTCATTACGCCTAACCACCACGAGGCTGCCATCTTTTGCCGTTTTGAGGTCTTTGACCAAGAAACCTTGATTCGGGCAGGCAACCACATGCTCAGGGAGCTCAATTGCCGCTCAGTCCTTATCACCCAGGGTAAGGAGGGGATGACACTCTTTGAGAATGGTGGGGATATAACCCATATTCCCACACTTGCCAAGAAGGTCTACGACGTGACAGGGGCTGGTGATACGGTCATCGGCACCTTTTCTCTAGGCCTGGCCACAGGCCTGGACTTGAGGTCCGCAGCGATCATTTCCAACTTTGCCGCAGGCATTGTTGTAGGTGAGGTGGGGACCTCGGCTGTTAGTGCGGAAGAGCTGAAGAAGGCCATTGGCGACTGAGCATTGGTATGAGTCATCCTCGGGAACCGGAGCCTGCAAAGATCATCTCAAGCCTCTTTTCCCCTGAAAGGGAGTGTATTGAAAGGGTCATTACCCACCTCTCAGGGATATATGGGCCCTTGGACTGGCTGAGCCCTGAACTATTCTTTGACAGGACAAGATATTATGCCAGGGAAATGGGCTGGCCCCTTTATCGGCGATTCATTTCCTTTGAAAGACTGGTCCCCCCTGACCGGATCGTGGAGATAAAGCTGAAGACCAATGAGATCGAGGGACAATACCTGCGCGAGGGGAACAGAGGGATAAACATCGACCCCGGCTGTATCTCTGCTGAAAGATTGATCCTGGCCACCGGCAAGAATTATGTCCACCGGGTCTACCTGTCAAAAGGGATATATGCGGACCTCACCCTGGTTTTCCAAAAGGGGAGTTTCAAGCCGGTTGCATGGACCTATCCCGATTATGCAGATCCGGAGGTCATTGGATACCTCAATGGAGTGAGAAAACGATATATGGAACAGCTAAAGAGTCTGCCATGAAATAAGTGTTTTATGACAGACTCTAAGGGTAAGGGAGATAAAACGCATTGTTTAGGAGCATGACAGCATATGGCAGGGCCGAATATCGGCTGGATGATACCCGATTTGTCGCAGAGATCAAGTCACTTAACAATCGTTACAGGGATATCATCCTGAGGATCCCCAAGAACTACCAGTTACTGGAAAAGGATCTACGCGCTATCGTCTCTTCCAAGATAAAGAGGGGACGGGTAGAGGTATCTATCCAAATGGAAGGCAGCGGCTCCGAGGCACCCTATGACCTTGAACTCAATGTGCCTTTGGTGAATTCTTATCTAAAGATCTTCAATCAACTGGCAGAGCAATTTGGCCTTGATCAAGAGGTCCGAACAGAGTCTCTCTTCCAAATGAAGGATGTAATCCTCGTCAAACCCGAAGAGGTGGAGTTGGAAAAAGTAAGACCCGGTTTCCTGGAGGTCTTGAGAAAGGCCATTGACTCCCTTGAACTGATGAGGGCCAAGGAAGGTGAGGCCATTGAGGCCGATTTTGAAAAAAGGCTCGACCTGCTCGAAAAATATCTCAATGAAGTGGAAGAACGGGCCCCGAATCTGGTTGAAGAATACCGGAATAGGCTCAAGGATAATATCAATCGTATGTTGAGGGATGTGACTGTGGACGAAGGCCGGCTCGTACAGGAGGTAATCGTCTTTGCCGAGAGATCGGACATCACAGAGGAAATTGTGCGAACCAGGAGCCATCTGAATCAGTTTCGTGACTACTTTTTGGCTGATGGCCCTATTGGAAGGAGGCTGGATTTCCTCATTCAGGAGATCAATAGGGAAGTAAATACCCTTAGTGTAAAGGCCTCTGATTCGTTCATTTCCAAGATTGCAGTGGAAATGAAGGCAGAACTTGAAAGACTGAGGGAACAGGTCCAGAACCTGGAATGAAAGGAGATTTGTCCATGAGTCCTACGCTTGTCAGTATCGGTTTTGGAAATTCTGTCGTTTCCAGACGCGTCATTGCCATTATCTCTCCAAATGCCGCCCCCATCAGGCGATTACGTGATGAGGCCAGAGAAGAAAGGCGACTGATAGATGCCACACAGGGAAGGCGCACCAGATCTGTGCTTATCACTGACAGCAATCATGTAATCCTATCGGCTATTCAATCTGAAACCATTGCCCAACGGTTCAGTCCTGAGGGCACCCTAAGCATGGAAGACCTGGAAGAGTGAGCATGGCGGGTCTACTCTTCGTCTTCTCTGCACCATCTGGTGCGGGCAAGTCCACAATCGTAAGCGCCCTCAGAAAGAGGGTAGGGGGCTTTAGCTATTCCATCTCGCATACAACCCGTAAGGCCCGCGGTAACGAAAAGGATGGCGTCGATTATCATTTTGTGGACCGTGCTGCGTTCAAACAGATGGTAAAGACGGGGGCCTTTGTAGAGTGGGCCAGAGTCTATGATGATCTTTACGGAACATCATTTTCGAGCATAGATGAGCAAACCGCCTCGGGGTGCGATGTCCTGTTGGATGTGGACCCCCAAGGGGCAAAGAACATAAAGAAACGATTTGAAGAGAGCGTGCTTATCTATATACTGCCCCCCTCTTTAGAGATCCTTGAGAAGAGACTTAGGGAACGGGGCTCAGATGCGGAGAGCGTGATAAAGTATAGGATGAAAGAGGCCCCTCATCTGATAAAGGACTGCGTCTGGTATGATTATATAATCGTCAATGATGACCTGGAAAGGGCCATCGAAGAGGCCAAGGCCATTATCATATCCGAGCGATGCAGGACAACCAGGAAATTGCCAGGCGTTGAGAGCCTTTTTGACATCTCCCCTCTCTGATCTGTGATATGCAACAGGTCATTCCCCTTTTTTGGCACCTTGACATCACCTGCTACTCTACTATTACTACCCC
This sequence comes from Desulfobacteraceae bacterium, assembly GCA_030589715.1. Taxonomy (GTDB): domain Bacteria; phylum Desulfobacterota; class DSM-4660; order Desulfatiglandales; family Desulfatiglandaceae; genus JABMQV01. The sequence continues at coordinate 11,239 of JAUUVE010000003.1, forward strand.
TCAATACTTCGTAGAAAGGCACATTTGCCATGAAATCCCCAATCCGAGATCCAAGCTCCAAAACGAACCCTTACCTTATCCCCGGTTTTCATGCGGTTCGGGGAGCCATGATGGAGACCCGGATAAGGATCCAGGAGCTTTGGATAGCTGAGGGAAAAACCTCCAGGAGAACAAGGGATCTTCTTGAAATTGCGAGGGAAAGGAACATTGCTATTCGTATCAAGAAGACTTCTGAACTATCACGCCTCTTCCCAGACATTGCCCACCAAGGGGTTGTGGGACTTGCAGAAAAATTTGCTTATACTGATCTGAATCAGATTGCTGAGATCTCACGACAAGGGCAAGGCCAGGCGCTCTTGATTGCCGCCGACCACATCACTGATGAAGGGAACCTTGGTGGACTGATCAGGACATCTGCGTTTTTCGGGGCGAACGGCCTGATCATCCCCAAAGACCGTTCAGCCAGGGTAACCGCCAAGGTGCTGAAGCGCTCCTCAGGGGCCTGTATCTTTATGCCGATTGCCAGGGTCGTAAATATGGGAAGGGCCCTTGACCTCCTAGATCGAAAAGGGTTTTGGATCATAGGCACAGCCAGCGAGGCCTCAGAGACAATTTATCAATTTGACTGGAATAGAGACCTGGTCTTAGTATTGGGGAATGAAGAGCGAGGTCTGAGCCGTTCTGTGCGGAACCGGTGCCACCAAGAGGTCAGCATCCCTTCCTTGGGAAATATGGCATCGCTCAATGTCGCGGTCGCTGGAGGAGTTTTCCTCTCAGAGATCGCTCGGCAGAGAAACCGGCCAAGGGTATGACCGCAGGTTGTCCATTGACACTATCCCGTATTCCGTGAACCAAACATAGTGATTTCAGGAAGTTACGGGCCGAGAATATCGTCTTCCGAAATGTGGGGTTTATGGGGAAGCGGAAAGTCCTTTAGGGCCCCCGTCGAAAAAAGGGCCTCTATCAGGGCACATATGGGGAGCCCCACCACGTTGGTATACGACCCTGATATACGTTTCACCATAAAAGATCCGATACCCTGGATCGCATAGCTCCCGGCCTTACCAAAAGGTTCATCCGTTTCGATGTAGTCCTCTATTTCTTGCCTTTTCAACCCCTTGATACTTACCAGGGTAATGACCGCCTCACTATGTGCCACCGCAGCCAAAGGATTTAGGATGCAAAGGCCGGTAATCACCTCGTGCTCCCTCCCACTCAATTTCCAAAGCATGCGCCTTGCATCCTCCCTGTCTCTGGGTTTGCCAAGTATTTCGTCATCAATGACAACCATGGTATCGGCCCCGAGTATCCAGACCTTCCCCGCCCTTGAGCAGACTTGAGACGCCTTTCTCTCAGCCAAGATTCGGGATGCCTCTTCGGGTTCACCTCTAACACCCTCCTCTTCCACCTGGCTCGCCATGGATAGGAAGGGCAGCCCTGCCTGGGTCAGCAACCTCTTTCTCCTGGGAGAGGCCGATGCCAGGATCAAAGGATTTTGTTCACTGATATAGGGAAAGTTCATGACGTTCAAATTTCACTAAAAGCGACGATCTTACTGTGAAAGAATCGCAAGATAAATTCCCTAATTGCAATCTTTAAAAGAAGTAATGGGTGGAGTAATGCTAAAAATATCAACTGGTTTTCCAACACTCCATTACTCTCTCCGAGCCGTAGGGTCTACAAGCCGGAGGCCAATACTCCAACACTCCCGCCAAAAGCCGGGAATTGCACTTGCGCTTGAGAAATGGCATTTCTGCCCGAATTAGTAAATTCTGGACGTTATGGCAGATCAAATAGTATCTGGGCGTTTTCTGAGGTGACCCTGGCCACCTCTTCAAACTCGATATCTCTAAGCCGGGCGACCTCTTGAGCAGTAAAGCTTACAAAAAGAGGCTCGTTCCGCTTTCCCCTCTTGGGTACCGGTGCCAAAAAGGGGGAATCGGTCTCAATGAGCAATCGCCCAAGCGGAATATTGGCTGCCACATCCTTTACCTGAGAGGCCTTTTTGTAAGTGACGGTACCTGGAATGGAGATATAGTATCCCAGCCCTATGAAGGCAGAGGCCAAATCAAGATCTCCTGAAAAACAATGTATCACCCCTCTTCTCTCTCCCCTGCCCATCTTGGTTAGTATCTCAAGGACCTCGTTATGTGCCTCCCGATCATGGATAATGACTGGTAGATCGAGGTCTTTTGCCATCTCAAGCTGACGCAAGAATATCTCTGACTGATCATCTGGGTCGGAATAGCGCCGAAAGAAATCAAGGCCGATCTCCCCCCATGCCACGACCTTTCTCTCCGAGGTCATCTCCACCAGCTTTTCTAAACCTTGGATGTCACACCCTTCGGCGTTGTGTGGGTGGTAGGCAACCGATGCATAAACAAAATCATATTTGTTGGCCAGTCCCACGGCATCACGGGAACTATCAAGGTCTATCCCTATGGTGATTATGTGGGTGATGCCCCCGTTGGAGGCTCTTTCCAGGACCTCCTCCCGGTCCTTGTCAAAGTCTTGCATGTCCAGGTGGGCGTGGCTATCGATCAACACAATGTCCCCTCATAAATATCGTCTCCCTCTTTATTTCTGCTCACGGCTTGGTCTCCAACGCCAAAACAATAACATCTCTAAGATCCTCTTTGCCTCTCCTCCTTTATCCTGCAGCTCCCGGATTGTCCAGTATGATTTCTGAAACAATTATCTTGAATATTTCAAGAAATGATCTAGAATCTTAAAACAAACCAAACTTGAAGGTGTTACTTTGACAGGCTTGCGGTTGAGCCTAACTCTAAAATACTCGAGGCCTCTTATCCTATGGCGGCAGAAGAAAAATCCCTCAAAAAGCAGCTCGAATATCAAAAAAGGCTAAACAGTATTACCAACAAGATACATTTGGCCCAGGACACGAACGACATCCTGCTGAACCTCCAGGATGAAATCCTGGGTCTCTTTGATGCCGATAGGATCACGGTATATGTGGTCGACTCCTCCAGGAAAGAGATCGTTTCAGTGGTAAAGACGGGCACCGAGGTCAATGAAATTAGAGTCCCGGTCGATAGGAAGAGCATTGCCGGGTACTGTGCTTCCACGGGAAAGGTTGTCAACATCACCGATGCTTACGATGAACATGAACTCGAGGGTATCATCCCAAAGTTAAAATTTGACAAAAGCTGGGATCAAAAGACAGGCTACAATACAACTCAGGTCCTTGCGGCTCCCATCATTTACGACAAATATCTCCTTGGAGTCTTGCAGCTGATCAACAAGAAAAATGGAGGTCGCTTTACAAAGGAAGCTCAATCCTCTGCCATGGATATTGCAAAGGTCCTGGGAGTTGCATTTTTCAAGAACAAGAGGTCTGCCCAAAAGATAAAACTCAGCAAATTTGACTTCCTAGTGACGAACAACATCATCAGTGGCGAGGATCTTAGAGAGGCCATGCCCCGGGCACGAAAGGCCAAAAAGACGGTGGAATCGGTCCTCATGGACGATTACCACGTCTCCAAGGATGATATCGGTAAGTCCTTGTCTCACTATTACAAGGTCCCATTTATCTCATTTGACAAAAATATGCCCATACCCCATCACCTGCTAAAAGATCTCAAGATAAGCTATCTAAAGAACAATGCCTTTGTCCCTGTTTCCCAATCCGATGACAAGGTGGTCGTTGCCATGGAGGACCCCGATTACTTGCCTGCAAGGGATGCCATCAAGCGGCTTATCCCGGCCAAGAGCTTTGAGCACTGTGTGTCCCTCAGAGAAGACATCTACAAGATGATCGCCCACTTCTTTGATGTAAAAGGCACCGAAAACTTGACGGGTCTGGGAAGCATTGAGGATATTTTGGGGCAACTTCAACCTGATTATGAGGAGGAAGATGAGGAAGTTGGAGGCATGACCGAAGATGACGGTGCCATTGTCCAGCTCGTCAACAAGATGATAATTGATGCCAATGATAGGGCGGCATCTGATATCCACTTCGAGCCTCGCCAGGGTAAGGCCCCTGCAGTGATAAGGATCAGGATAGATGGGGCCTGCCAGCTTTACCAGACCATTCCCCATACATATAAACGGGCCGTCGTCTCTCGTCTCAAGATCATGTCTGACCTGGATATATCCGAGAGACGCCTTCCCCAGGACGGTAAGATCAGTTTCAAGAAATTTGCGCCCTTGGATATCGAGCTCCGAGTAGCCACTATCCCGACGGCCGGCCAGAACGAAGATGTGGTTATGCGAATCTTACCATCCGGTGATCCGATCCCGCTTGACAAGATGGGCCTGAGCGAAAGGAATTACAATACTTTTTTAGATATGATCACAAAGCCCTATGGGATGATCCTGGTGGTCGGCCCCACCGGGAGCGGCAAGACCACCACTCTCCACTCGGCCTTGAAGCATATTAATAGGCCAGAGACAAAGATATGGACAGCCGAAGATCCCGTGGAGATTACGCAAGAAGGCCTTCGGCAGGTGCAGGTCTTGCCCAAGATCGGATTTGATTTTGCAACGGCCATGAGGGCCTTTCTGAGGGCCGATCCGGATGTTATCATGGTAGGCGAAATGCGCGACCAGGAGACTGCTTCAACAGGCATAGAGGCCTCTCTAACCGGTCACTTGGTCCTTAGCACACTTCACACAAATAGCGCCCCGGAGACTATTACGCGATTGCTTGATATGGGAATGGATCCCTTTAACTTTGCCGATGCCCTCTTGGGCGTGCTTGCCCAGCGCCTGACACGAACCCTTTGCGAGGATTGCAAGGAAAAATACCATCCCTCCAGGAAAGAGTTTGACTCCTTGGTCAGGGCCTATGACGGTGATTTTGATGCCCTGGGCTTTGAGTATAATGATGATTTCTGTCTCTATCGGCCCAAAGGTTGCCCGAAATGCAATAACCGGGGTTACCGGGGTAGAACCGCTATCCATGAGCTTCTACTGGGCACGGACCCCATGAAATCACTGATCCAAAACCGGACAAAGATGGAGGAATTGAGGCACGAGGCAGTAGAGGAAGGAATGACCACCCTGATGCAGGATGGGATCCGAAAGATTTGTCTCGGAATTACGGATCTTGAACAGGTGAGAAAGGTGTGTATTAGGTAGCAGGTTGAGCAAAGCGCGTGGCGCAGAGAGCATAGCGCAAAGGACAAAAGAGGGCGCAAGAATACGCTATGCGCCATGCGCTTCGCGCTTTGCGCCTTAAGGATACACACCCGGGTGCAGGAGCCCTGAGGCCTCTTCAAGCCCGAACATTATGTTCATATTTTGAACAGCGCTTCCCGCCTGCCCTTTCACCAGGTTATCTATCAGACTGACAACAATCAGTCTTCCCGTCCGCTCGTCTACGTTCAGGGAGATGTTGCAGAAATTGCTGCCTCTGACATTGACGCTGCCCTGTGGCTCAAGGGGTCCGAATATTCTGACGAAAAGATCGTCCTTGTAAAAAGCTCTATAGGCCTCTTCCACTCCCTTGAGGTCCTGCCCCCCCCTTAACTGGGCGTATATTGTGGTCAAAATACCCCTGCACAGGGGTACCACGTGAGGGGTAAAGGTTATTTTGATCTCCTGACCTCCGAGAATGCCCAGCTCCCTTTCGATCTCATATACATGCTGGTGCCCCGATATCTTATAGGCATTCATGGATTCATAGCGGGCTGGATAGTGAAAAGTGGCATTGGGGGTCTTCCCGGCTCCCGATACCCCAGTCTTGGCATCACAGATGATCGATTCCGGCTCAATCAGCATTGAATCTATGGCCGGAGAAAGCCCCAGGATACAACTCACCGCAAAACAGCCGGGGTTACCCACCAGGTCGGAACTGGCAATCTCTTTTCGGTGCAATTCCGCCAGACCGTATACCGACCTGGGCAGCAGTTTTGGAGAGACATGCCCTTGGCTGCGCCCGATCCTATCCGCGTACCCCATATAAGTCTCCAGGTCGTTGAAGCGAAAATCACCGCTAAAGTCGATGACCTTGACCCCTTTGTCAAGCCAGAGGGGTGCCTCCTTCTGTCCCACCCCGTCAGGGGTGGCAAAGAAGACCACATCAAGATCCTCGGGGCAGTCCGGATCATCCGGTGCCATAAGGGGCAAATCGCAGAACCCTTTCAGATGAGGGTATAGATCACTTATGGACTTGTCTACGTCCTGTTTGTCAATGAGGGCCCTGATCTCCGCATTGGGGTGGCTATAAAAGAGCTCAATCGCCCCACAACCGCCATATCCCCCGGCCCCGATAATGCCTATCTTTATCTTCTCCATCTGAAAGCCCCACAGATTACACATTAAACCTAAAGCTAATGATATCCCCATCCTTCACTTTGTATTCTTTCCCCTCCAGACGCACCAGCCCGGCCTTTTTGGCCCCCTGAAAAGACCCGTGGGTCTTTAGGTCTTCAAATGACAAGACTTCTGCCCTGATAAAGCCCTTCTTCATATCAGAGTGTACCGCCCCTGCGGCCTCTAAGGCCGGTGTCCCCGCATCTATGGACCATGCCCTCACCTCGTCGGAGATGACAGTAAAGAAAGAGATGCGATTCAGGATTTGATAGGAGTTCCTTATTACCCGGTCAAGGGCAGATTCTTGAATATGATAGGCCTCTTGGAATTCCTCTGCCTCTTCGGGTGGCATGGAGGCGATCTCCATTTCAAGCCTGCCCCGCACCACCATGGGATCTATACCCTGGGGCTTGTGATCCCACTCTGGCAATGCCTCATCCTCATCTTCGTTATTGACGATTACAAGAATCGGTTTTGCCGAGAGAAATGTAAAACCTTTGAGAAGGGGATCAGATGCCAGATCTTGCCTGTTGCGGAGAGGCTCGCCCGTTTCCAGACATTCGCAGCAGGATTTAAGCAGCGGATATTCCTTCTCCCCATCCTTCTTGCCTCGTTTCCTGTCCAGCTCTATCTTGTCAATCCTCTTTTCCGCTACCACCAGATCGCTCAAGACCATCTCTTCTTCGAGCCTAAAGAAGTCCTGCCCTGGGGTGGGAGCAAAACCAGTCGGTCCTTCAAAATTCCGAACCACCTCCAAGAGGGCATCGCATATCCGAACCTGGTTCAAGACGCCTCCTTCGGACTTTGAAGGAGAAGAAGTGGGTATTTGGGAAGGAAGCAGATACTCAATTTTCGCATAGGTAGTCTTCTTTGGCCGGTATATCTCGGTCAAAAAACCCATCCGCTCATCAAAAACCGTGACAGTGGCAATCCGTGGGCCACCCCGAGACGAACCGGAATCTTCCTTTTGTCCTCTTGCCCCTAAGAGCGCTGCAAAGACCGTTGATTTACCCGACTGCGGAAGTCCTATGACGCCCAATTTCATAGTTTGAACGAGCCTCCGTTTCTATCCTTATACCCCTGCCTTTCCCCTCTTCAGCAAGATATAGATCGCCCCGGTCCCTCCATCGTAAGGCATGGCAGTTGAAAATGCCAGAACGATTTTTCTTATGGGGCCCCGCTTCAACCAGATGGGCAGCCTCTCTTTCAATACCGGGATATGGTTTTCGGAATTCAGGCCCCGGCCATGAACCACGAGAACGCATCTCAAGCCGAGCCCATAGCTTTCCCGGAGAAAACCCTGGATCCTGGCCTCCGCCTCCTGTTTGGTGAGCCCGTGGAGATCTATATGATCTTGTACGGGAAACTGCCCCTTCTTCAACTTCCCCATCAGTTTTCGGTCGAATCCACGGATAGAGCCCTCGATATATTCGTCGCTAAATGTGATGTCCAGGTCAGCGGCACCGCTGACAAGATCAGAAAGGTGGGCCATGGCCTCCAGCTCATCATCGGGGGCCGGATGGGAAGGCCAAATATTGATGTCGGGACTGAGGGCAATCTTCTTCTTTGGGCCCTTGAGCGGTTCCACACCCGACATGGCCTCCAGAAAATATTGCGTCTCGTCAGGCTCCTTCTTTGGCTGGGGGTGCTCTTTTTCCTTATCCTCCCCAGAGACCGCTCCCTGTTTTTCCTTCAAGGAAGCCAGGAAGTCGAAGACAGGATTAAATATCTGAGGCTCTTTCGTTCCCGCCTTTTGTCCAGATGTGCGTATTTTCCTTTTTTTCCTGCGAGGCATATCTTAAGGCCACGTGCTTGGGTCTCAAAGAGACCGGTGGAAATTAAACTTGCAATCAAAATCCAATTCCTATTATAAACATACTCTCTTAAGAGGTAAATTGTTAAATCCTGGATTTGCAAAAATAGCGTTGGATCGGTTTCTAAGGATAATCCATGGCCAGAATCGATGATTATAAAAAGGCAGTCGAACTGGGCAAACATGAGCTATGTAACAAAAACCCCAAGGTAGTAGCTGAACATAGCGGGGCTGATCTTGAGACCGACCCCCAGGGCAACACCCTTTTGACCCTCCATTTCTTGGGAAAAAGGGTAACCATCACCTGGTCCGAATGTGAGTTCTCATTCGTAGGATCTGACGACCAAGTGCCCATTCAGAAGCAGGTCCTGATCCTCCACTACCTGAATAGTGTTACAGAATCAAGGGTTCTTGATAAATGGATCGCTTATCAGGAAGTCCCTGATGGCAAGTTCTATCTGGATGTCTTCCAAAGGAGGGCCAAAAACCCCCTGGTCCAGGCCTTTGGAGACCAACCAGAGCTGCTTTTGAAACTGGCAACCGAGGCCTATGGTGCAAGGCCGTCGGATCAAGGTGACGTTTCGGTTGTGATTAAAGCCTTCCCCAAGGTACCGGTAGCCCTGATAATGTGGAGAGGAGACGATGAATTTCCGCCCGAGGGGAACATCCTCTTTGATCGAAGCATCTCTGATATACTCTCCGCCGAGGATATCGCCTGGTTGGCCGGCATGATAGTCTATCCATTGATGGGAATGGCGAAGGGGAGTGGTTAGTGGTCGGTGATCAGTGGTCAGCCTCCGGCCCGTAAGGGCCTATGCCCCGGTGGGTGGTCAGTTTTCTTAATATCTTTGAGGTGATGCGATGGCTTCCGATAAGCCCTTGGTTGGCGTTCTGATGGGGAGCACCTCCGACAGGGAGGTGATGCAGGGGTGCATCGATGTGCTCCGTGAATTGGATATCCCCCATGAGGTAAAGGTCATCTCGGCCCACCGGACCCCGGATTTGACAAGGGAATACGCGTTATCTGCTGCGTATCGGGGTATCCAGGTAATCATTGCCGGGGCAGGCTGGGCTGCCCACCTGGCCGGGGCCATAGCAGGTCACACCTCGCTCCCGGTCATCGGGGTTCCGATCGATTCCTCCCCCCTCAATGGCATGGACGCCCTCCTCTCAACCGTCCAGATGCCACCCGGTATACCCGTCGCCACTGTGGCCGTGGGAAGCGGTGGGGCAAAAAATGGTGCTGTCCTGGCGGCTCAAATCCTGGCCCTCAAATACCCTCCAATTGCGGAAAACCTAAAAAACTATCGAAGGGGAATAACCGAAAAAGCTTCCCAAAAAGTCGACACTTGAACAGGCCGGGCAAAAGCGCTGGGGGATCCGTCATCTGCGTGGATCTTTCCGGAGGAATGGATGAAGCAATAAAGAGGGCCAAAGGGGCCCTCTTATCTGGTGGCTTGGTGGCTTATCCCACAGAGTCCTTTTATGGCCTTGCAGTCGATGCAATTAATGAGGAGGCCATTCGGCGGTTATTCACTGCAAAAAAAAGAAAACCCGACCACCCTGTCCTGATCGTGATCCCCTCGGTAGAATCACTCGCTCAGTATGCAATCCAAATCCCCCTTATTGCCCACAAACTCATCCATGAATTCTGGCCCGGCGGCCTGACCCTGGTATTTGAGGCCTCTTCAAAGGTCTCATCCCTCCTCACCGCCGGGGCGGGTAAGATCGGTATCCGCCTCTCCAGCCACCCCGTGGCCACGGCCTTGACCCGTTCCATCGGGGCACCCATAACCGGGACCAGCGCCAACATCTCGGGCGAACCCCCTTGCCGGACTGCACAAGAGGTTCTGCAATCTCTCGGAGAAAAAGCGGACCTGATCCTGGACGGAGGAAAAACTGAAGGAAAAATCGGCTCCACAGTCCTTGATGTGACCGTGGACCCCCCACAAATCCTGAGGGAGGGACTGGTTCCCCGGCGGCAACTTGAGAAGCTCATGCAAGTCAAAGAAGATGCAGCACCCTATGGAGCCAAGACGGTATGAGGTCATTCGAGTTCGACTATCTGTTAGAGACGCCCGTAAACGATTCGCAAGCTATGGCTGTCCGGGCGCCAGGAGAATTTCGAGGGAGACACGGGCTTTACACCGAACAGTCCCCCGAGATATTGGAGACGCTGCGTCGGGTTGCGATGGTTCAAAGCACTGACTCCTCAAACAGAATAGAGGGCATTACCGTTGTCCGGGCCGCATTGACCGGATAGTGATGCAGAAGGCAAAACCAAAGGATCGTTCGGAACAGGAAGTGGCGGGATATCGCGACGTCCTGGCTGATATTCACACGAACTACAATAGGATCCAATTGTCTTCGCATTTGATCAGAAACTGGCATCAGACCCTCTATCGCTATACCGAGGAGACCGAGAGGGCCGTGGAAAGAAAAGGAGAACGCAATCCTTGAGGTGGGTTCAAACGGGGGGCAGTTTGTTCGATTTCAAACGGTCTCGGCTTTGGCCACCCCGGAATTCATGGAACGCTTAATTGCCTTATTCAACTCTTTTTACAACATCACACTTTGAACGACCCTATTTTTTTGAAATCTATTGAATTTCTTTCATAGTTAAGCGGCCAGCAATGGGCAGAAATATTGAATTTTTAAATGCAGACACCCACTACCCTATCATTTGTCTCTAATAAAAATCCACCCGCAGAGCGGGTGGTATTGGGTTAAGCCCAGAGGGCATGGTCTACTGACCCAACATTCTCTGTAAGTTGCGTTAACCTTTTTTCAATACGTATTTGCTTCAATCAGTTCTTAATATAGGCTAAAGGGTAAACCATTTCATGATATTCAAGCCCGTAAATTTAAAGAAATGGAATAGATGTGTTTCAACAGCTCATCACAAGGAATTTTACGGCAGAGCCAATTAACTCTGACCCCGCCCAGAGGACGGGGTTTTCAAGGACT
>JAUUVE010000340.1 GCA_030589715.1 Desulfobacteraceae bacterium
AATTTGGCGATGTCCCTTGAGGTGGGGGTAGGCTTTCAGAAATGTCCTTAGGGTATCATAAAGACGTTTCTGATCATCTCCAGGCCTCCCCACGGGCGGACAGCTCAAGAGGGCCTGATCACAGTCAGCCCTTGACTTTAGGAAGAAAATGGCGGGCAATAGATCAACTTCTCTCAGGTATCCTACTATCTCCCCGTAATCGATCCTTTCTGGTCTCCCCCTCCTCCTAGCCGGCTGAGATGAAAGGAATTTCTTGACCCTGGGGTTGAGTCCCCTTTTCCCTCCCAAAGGGCTTATGAGGCCGTCGGGGAACAGGAAAAGCATTTCCAAGGGGACTGGGCGATCTTGCGAGCGCACTACCCTGTTTGGGCAACCGCGGATCTTTTCCAGCCACGCGCAGACCTCTTCTGCGTTTGAGATGGTGGCGGAGAGAAGCAACAGCCTTACTCTCGGGGGGAGATAGATCAGGACCTCCTCCCAGACCACACCCCTTTCAGGATCGCTCAGGTAATGGGCCTCGTCCAGGATAACCAGGTCTGCGCGGATGCTCATGCCCTTGTGCATGGCATCATAGAGCTGGTTCCGGAGAATTTCGGTCGTACCAACAATGACGGGGGCCTCGGGGTTCTCCTTTCGATCTCCTGTCAGGATACCACATAGGCGAGATCCAAATTCACGGCAGAACTCATGATAGATTGAGTTGGAAAGGGCCTTCAGTGGCGAGGCGTACCAGACCCGCAGGTCTTTGGAGAGATAGGAATTGATGGTCTGCGAGGCTATCCAGGTCTTTCCCGCGCCCGTGGGGGCACTAACGAGGACATCATAGTCTTTGATAAGCTCCAGGGCTTCCAACTGAAAGGGGTCCGGCTGGAAGGGCTCGGGCTCAGGGACACCAATCTTAAGAAACTTGGCCCTCAGCCCTGGATCTATCCTTGCTCTATCCTGCCTCCTGCGGGTCTTTTTCCCAACTGGGGGTTTTCCTGCGGCACGCCTCGTCGGATGACCTTTTCCGCGGCGCGGATGCTGGTAGGTTCTGCGATTTGTCATCGGCCATTAGCCAATTTAGAACTCATTTTACCAATTCTCTGGCTACAAGATCCATGTCTTTGAGGCTGTCCCGCATGGCATGGCCCACATTAAGGGAATTAAGTTCCTCTGCCACCTCATCGATCCTCTGATCACAACCGGATACGATCTTGAGGCCATTGAGGTAGACCTTTTCAACAACCTCCCTGACAAAGACTCTCGCCGCAGCCTTCAGAAATGAGGGGGAATAGTTCTGCTCTCCCTGGTAGACCACGGCCTTGTGACAGAGTGCACAGCCCACCTCGGCCCAGGTCATCATGTCTGCCATCAGGAACATGACATATTGCGACTTTGTCAGCTTGCTCCTTCGTGCGCTCAGGATAACATTGTTCAAGGTTCGCATAGCCCTTGCAAGGATGGGTCCACCCGATTCTTCGGGCAGCCTATCCAGACCATCGGCCATCTCTCCGTAAAAACTCCCCTTGGAACGGACCGTGCTCCTGAGCCTAAACATGGATATGATATTTCTCTGTATCTCACTGGTTCCCTCATATATGGTCAGGATCTTGACATCCCTCTTGATCTTTTCGACCTCGTATTCCCGTATATAGCCATATCCGCCAAAGGCCTGGATGCCATCATTGGCCATGGCATCACCCGTCTCTGTGGCAAAATATTTGGCGATTGAGCCCTCCACCTGGAGATCCTCTTCCTCGGTATCGAGCCTCCGGGCCGTGGCCTCGATAAATGCACGGGCCGCCTCCAGCCTTACCGCGTTTGGGACCAGGAGCTTGTGAGTATAGCCTTGCTTTTCGGCCAGAGTCGTTCCGAACTGAACCCTTTCCTTGGAATATGTAACGGCCCTCTCCAGGGATGCAGTGCCCCCGCCCAGGCCAAATGTGGCCACCATGAGCCTTGTATACCCAAATACCTGGTTGGCCTGCTTCAGCCCTTGGCCCTCCACACCCCCCACAAGGTTCTCAACAGGGACAAAGAGGTCTTCCAGGGTTAGAGGGCAGGTATCGGAGGCGCGGATTCCGTGTTTGTCCTCGTGCTTTCCAGAAATGAGGCCCTCCGAGCCTGCCTCCACAACAAAAAAGGATGGCCCCCCGGGGGCATCAGCAAGGATAGTGTAAAGGTCTGCCACACCACCATTTGTGATGAACTGCTTTTGACCATTGAGTTTGTAGCCCGTGACCTTACCCGTATCATCCAGCACGGGTTCCGCTTTGGTCTTGAGGGCCTGAACATTGGAGCCTGCCTCTGGTTCTGTGACAGCGTATGCCACTATGAGGCCCTCCTCCGCAATTCTCCCCATATACTTTTCCTTCTGCTCAGGTGTCGCACCTACCCTGATAGGGTCCATACCAAGGCATATACCCAAAAAGGAGGTGGCTATGGCCAGATCCATCTTTGCCATCCGCTCAGATACGATAGATATCTCCGAGGCCCCAGCACCAAGTCCGCCATATTCCTCTGGAATAAAGATCAGATGAAGGGCGATTTCAGGCCCCAGCATAAAACGCATCAGTTCTGCAGGAAACTCCCCGATCTTATCCAACTCCAGCTTGGTCTCCAGGGGAAGCCTCTCCCTCTCCAGCTTTTCTATGGTATCAAGCACCATGGATAAGACTTCAGGATCCATTTTTCCGTGCTGCGTCATTAAGTACCCCTCCTTATGATATTTTTTGTTTTCTCAATGAGTCGGCCAAGCCAATGACCTGCACCAGCCTCCTTCCCAGTCGGGTGCTGATGCAGTTTTCTTGTCAGATTGTCAGACATTCTTATAGTTTATTCCTCCTGTTGTCAATCTATCAGACCGGCCCAAGATCCTCCAAAAAAACCTCACTGGTTAGACAAGATATGCCTGCAAATGGCAAATCATGCTTTAGCCGGTGAGGTAGAGATCTAAATGATACGACAGACCGTATCACCATTCAAGCGTGAAATGACCAGGGACAGGAAAACCCCTCATTGAAATATCAGTTTTGCAAAAAGAGGCTCGAGAAAGAATTTTTGATTGACCCAAAAGCTCTTGTTTCTTAGTATATCATCTTTGATAACATTAAAGATGTCCTGGTTTTGGGGAGGAAATAGCAAGGTGCCTTATTGACTGGCGAACTAATCTTGCACGTGAAGGTCACAGGGTTATTCTCTCTGAGCTACCCATCGCAATGCACTGCCACCATTATAATATCAACCTACACAAGATGCTGGAAGATACTCTGAGAGAGGAAGGTATCCAGTTATTGTACCAGGTGGCAGAAGAGGTAACCTATTCCGGCTTCCAATCCTACCTTGGTCAACATAAACCCATCAAGACCATCAAATCAAAGTTAGAACTTGCCTCAACCATTTA
>JAUUVE010000179.1 GCA_030589715.1 Desulfobacteraceae bacterium
CAACCACAAAGAACACTAACAACATCAATACCACCTTTTTTTTCACTTTTTCCTCCTTTACTTTCAGGAGGCCCAGTGGTATCTTTTGTCTGCCATTTAGGTTTTCTGCCCCTGGCAGAACCGGGCCTCCACCTCTGGTTTGTAGGTCCAAAATGGCATGCAGGGCGGATCAAGGCCTCGAGAGCTTTTCCGCCCTGCCCACTTCATCCACAGAATCGAAGCTCCCGGCCCGTGAGCCTGAGTCCCGAACCATTGACGAACTCAGCGATCATAGAGACAATCTGCTTCATGCCCTTTGCCGTGAGCGACCACCAGGCATCCATTACGTCAAAATGGGACGATCCGGAAAAAATCGTCTCAATCCTGTCCGCTTTGATGCCTAATCTCTTCACGGCATCTTGCATTTCGGACTCGTCATTTAGGTTCGCCCCGCCGATAACGTAAAGGATGACCCCTGTCTTCATTTCTAATCACCTCCTTTCCCGTCCTTATTCCATAACACCACCACGAAACAGGTTCCATGAGAGATTTCCGCACCTATTACCCCCTGCGGCCGGACTGAAGAACTGGACCCTGGTCCATCAAAATCAAGCCAAAAAAAATCCCCGGGCCCATTTTCATAGGCCCGGGGATGCCGTTTTTCATCCGCGCTAAACGCAGGTTTAACCCTATTCCGGGAGGGTCAAAGCACTACTCTTTAACCTCCATGGGCAGGTCTTCTGGCTTCCCCCCCCTTATGGCGACCTTCCCATTCCGAATAACGGGACAGTGGTACAAAAATGCCAAAAGGGTTCACTTTTCTTGAAATCAAGAAAAGAGCAGGGTTACAGCGGCGGGCCCGCGACGGAATTAAACCGTCTTCCCTTTAAGTCCTAATCGGACTACCCACGGATGTTTCTAGTTTGAATCAAATGCCTATCTGTGTCAAGAGAAAAAATTGACGAGCCTGAAACTCAATACCCGATTTCTGGCCATAGTGCTCTCCTGCGTACCCGATCCTTTGCTCTGAGAAGTCCAGCCCCACCAGTTCGCCACCTGGCTGGACCATTTTATGGAGGATCGAGCTTATCTTGCCAGGGCCGCACCACATGGCCTGTTTCCGAAGCGCCTCAGGGTCGGTCTTAAGCACGATACGAATAGCCTCATCCAAGCTTTCCATCAAATAAGAGCTGGAACGTGTCATCTTGCCTACTTCTTGAAGTGCAATGGTGGAAAAGGCATAGCTGCCAGGCTAACCAACGGTGTGACTACACACGAGCCGTTACATAGTGGCAAAAGAAATCTTTGGGTTGTACGCAAAGGGAGAGTCAGTAACAGACCATTCAAAACAGAACGAGGGCATTGAGACTTAATGATGTTGATATTATTTTCTATTTTTGTCATAAATGATGTGCGGAAACAGGAGGAATGAGAAGCGAGGTAAGATAAGAGATGAACCAGAGACAATTTGGCTTTGAACAAGGACCCATCAGGCCGCCCAACGAGGCACGCAGTCTACTATTGAGGCTTACACGGAACTGCCCCTGGAATCAGTGCCAGTTCTGCCCGGTCTATAAGAAAAGGAAGTTTTCCCTGAGGACGGTAGCGGAGATCAAGGAAGATATCGAGACGGCAAGGGATATAGCAGATGATATCAAGGCCCTCTCATGGAAGCTAGGCTCTGCCGGAAGAGTCACTGATCAAGTGATCAATTCCATCCTGAGCAGTTCTCAGTATAGCGAAAGCTACCGCAGCATTGCAATCTGGCTCCACTATGGAACCGCCGCATGTTTCCTGCAAGACGCCGATAACATGATAATGAAGACCAAGGACCTGGTCGAGGTGCTGGAGTTCCTGAGAGAGAAATTCCCTGAGATCACCAGGGTGACCACCTATTCCAGGTCTCGTACGGTCGTGAGGAAATCTGTGGAGTCCTTGAAGAAGATCCACGAGGCAGGCCTTGACAGGGTACATATCGGTCTTGAGACTGCCTATGATCCACTCCTGAAGCTTATGAAGAAGGGGGTCACTGCTGCCCAACACATCGAGGCTGGGCGAAAAATGGTGGAGGCAGGCATTGAGCTCTCCGAATATGTGATGCCCGGTCTGGGAGGCCAGGAGATGTGGCGGGAGCATGCCAAAGAGACTGCCAAGGCCCTGAATCAGATCAACCCCCATTTTATTCGCCTGCGCAGCCTCAGGGTCCCGAGCCGTGTTCCCCTATACCAGAAATTGAAGGATGGCAGCTTTACCATGCTAACTGATGATATGCTGGCAGGGGAGATCCAGCTATTCATAAGCACCTTGGACGGCATTACTAGCACAGTCACGAGCGATCACATCATGAACCTCCTGGAAGAGGTCTCTGGCAAGCTTCCGGAAGATAAGGAGAAGATGCTGGAGGTCATCCGGAAATATCAGGAACTGCCCGACTCTGAACGGATGATATATCGTATCGGACGTCGGGGAGGCACATACCGATCTACCGACGACCTGAGCCGGGATCCCGTGACTTATGAAAAGCTCAAGAAGCTCCTCCACGATATCAGCTCCAAGGATGGGGATCAGGGTGTGGAGAAATTTATATCTGACATGGTGGACAGATACGTGTAATGAGCTATGGGATACTATCCGATTCTTCTTAGGCTTGACGACAAAATAGCCCTCGTGGCCGGAGGCGGTGAGGTGGCCCGAAGAAAGGTGGAGACCCTGCTGGAATTCGGGGCCTCAATAAGTATTGTTGCCAGAGAGTTAATCCCTGAGCTTAAGAAATTGGTTGATAATGGCACAATCCGACTGGTTGGCAAGGAGTTCAAGCCCCGGCACCTTGACGATGTATGCCTGGTAATAGCTGCCACAGATGACAGGCAATTGAATCACAAAATCGCAGAGAGGGCTCGGAAAAAGGGGATTCTGATCAATGCGGTTGACCAGCCCTCGGACTGCAATTTTATTGTCCCCTCCATTCTAAAAAGGGGAGAGCTGTTGATCGCCATTTCAACCTCGGGAAGGAGCCCTGCCTTGGCAAAGGGGATAAGGGAGAAGCTAGAGGGGCAATTTGGGGGCGAATACGAGACCTTCCTAATCTTGATGGGCCGCCTGCGTAATGAGATCTTAGCAAAGGGGCTTTCTCAGGAGGAAAACAGTCAGATCTTTCATGGGATAGTACGGTCGGATATCCTCAAGGCCATTTCGGGAGATGACTGGGAGGGGGTAAGCTCAACCCTATCAAAGATCCTTCCGGATAATATTGACATAAAGAACATCCTTAATGATCTTCACTAGGATTTGAATTATCATGGCTTTTTTTTGGTTTAATCTGGCGCTTTTCTTTGAACTGTTCGCAACGGGCGGGTTCATAATATACATCATAAAACAGCAAAAGCAGGTTTTCAGGTGGTCTAATCGTATTCTCTTAGTAGGGCTGATATTCCACACAATTTTCTTGTGCTACCGGTATTATTCCCTTGGAACGGCCCCCGTCCTTGACCTCAAATCAGCCCTTTCATTCTTTTCATGGTGTATTCTCTGCGCATATTTCGTTTTCCAGCTAAAGTTCAAGTTGAGGGTCTTGGGATCGTTTGTGGCCCCCTTTTCGGCATTCTTGATGATTATCTCTTATGCAATGCCCTGGATGGAGGCACCTGTAAGACCGATCTTTAAGAGCCTGTGGCTTACCATCCACGTTGGAACGATATTTATGGGCAATGGTCTGTTTGCCATAGCCTTCTTGTCTGCCATTATGTATCTGATCCAGGAACGTCATATCAAGCGTAAGAGGCTGGGGTCATTTTATGACAGGCTCCCATCCCTGGCCACCCTGGATGGAATAAATCACTATTCAATAGTGTACGGTTTCCCCTTTTTGACTATTGGAATGATCACGGGTTCTATTTATGCCCAGTTCGCCCTTGGCACATATTGGCAATGGGATCCCAAAGAGGTGTGGTCCTTGATCTCCTGGTTTTTCTATGCAGCCCTCCTGCATGAAAGACTTGCCGCTGGATGGCAGGGCCGCAGGGCTGCCATTATGTCCATTATCTGCTTCTGCATCCTTATCTTTACCTTTGTGGGCGCCAGCCTATGGTTCGGGGGGTACCATAGTTTTGGCGAATTGGGGGCCCGATCAACCCTATGACAAAGATCGTAAACATAGGCATGAATCATGAGACCGCCCCGGTGGAACTGAGAGAGCGCATGGCAACAGAACCGGGAAATGTTGCAAAGGCGCTTTCCTTTATGAGGGACACTGAATCTATCAAAGAGGGGCTTTTCCTTTCCACATGTAACCGCGTGGAGGCCCTGTTTACGACCGAAACTGTAAGGGAGGCGAGGAGGCGAATGGTCTCCTTTTTGTCCGAACTTGGGGGGATCCCGGAAGAGAGCTTTTTGTCAGCCCTTTATTCCTTCGAGGGGATGGATGTAGTAAAACATATTTTCAATGTTGCCGCCAGCCTCGATTCTATGATCGTGGGTGAACCTCAGATATTGGGACAGATCAAGGATGCCTATGCTGAGGCCGCTAAGGAGAAGACCTCAGGGGTTATCCTGAACCGGTTGATGCACCGGGCCTTCCACGTGGCAAAAAGGGTTAGGACAGAGACGGGGATCGGCGGGGCTGCTGTCTCCATCAGCTATGCGGCCGTTGAATTGGCAAAAAAGATATTTCACGACCTGGACGGAAAAAAGGTGTTTCTCATAGGTGCAGGAGAGATGGCCGAGCTTGCCGCCAAGCATCTTATGGGGCAGGGAGTAAACTCAATGGCCGTGGCCAATCGAACCTTTGACAGGGCTGTTCGAGTGGCTGAGGTCTTTCATGCAACCCCAGTCTCCTTTGATGAAATCGGGTCTCAACTCACGGAAGTGGATATCGTGATTACCTCCACGGCATCCCCGGACTATGTGATTACCTACGACCAGGTCAAGACATCCCTGAGAAAAAGGCGGAACCGCGCACTCTTTTTTATTGACATTGCCGTGCCAAGAGACGTCCAACCAGAGATCAATACTTTGAATAACGTATACCTTTATGATATTGACGACCTAAAGGGTGTCATCGAGTCGAACATGGCTCAACGGCAACAAGAGGCCATTAGGGCTGAAAGTATCGTCCTGGAGGAGGTCGTCAAATTTGAAAATTGGCTCAAAACCCTTGCAGTGGTGCCGACGATTGTCTCGTTGAGGGATAAGGCAGAATCTATCGTCCAGGCCGAACTGAAGAGGAGCACTTCTGCCCTGGGACAGCTTACATTTGACCAAAAAAAGGTCATACAGACCCTTTCCCGATCGATAGTTGAAAAGATAATCAATGATCCCATCCTTTTTTTGAAGGAAAGGGCGGGGAGACCGACCCTTGACACATACCTTGACATGACAAGAAGGCTATTCAGCCTGGATAACAATAAGGGGGATACGGGGTAGAATAGGCAAGGTAACCGTTTATGGGTTCAGAGGTTCAGGG
>JAUUVE010000250.1 GCA_030589715.1 Desulfobacteraceae bacterium
CCCATTAACCCGAATACCCCCAAATTCTTTCAAAGACTTGGTCAAACAAAAGGGCACCTCATCTCAACGCGACAAGATGCCCTTAATAATCGTAATCACGCGAATTACAATCTAGTAACGTTCTTGGCCGCAGGCCCTCGGTTGCCTTCTTCTACCTCAAAGCTCACCCGCTCACCTTCATCAAGGGTCTTGAATCCGGCCATGTTGACAGCGGAGTGGTGAACAAATACGTCGTCACCGTCTTCCTGCTCAATAAAACCGAATCCCTTTTTGTCACTGAACCACTTTACAGTTCCTTGTACCATAGGACTAACCTCCTTTCTGAGAATTTTATGCTCCCAAAAAATCAGGTTGCCGTTCTGGTAAAAAACCGTTAAAATGTACAACCCGCGAAACAACTAAATATTAATCGTTCGAATAAATTTTTGAAGCACCAAATACCATTTTAAGCATATTAACTTCAAAGTCAACCAAAAAAGCCAAAAAACGCCACTCCAAAATTATCCGGTTTCTTGAGCCCACGTCAAGAACTTCAACATCAGAGCGGAAGTTAAACTCAATATACTGGGAGATCGGGGTCGCCGTTAGGAAGTGTCCATCCAGAAATGAGATAGTTTTCGCAAGTTCAAGGGAGATGAGGATTTTAACCACAGGAATACATTAAGGTATTTCGAGGATTGAAATCCGAATCTGACGCAGAGATTGCGGAAAATGGCCATTTATGGATGGGCACTAGGAAAAAATTAGAGGAATGATGAGCTGAACCAATGCTCAGACTCAATTGGGGATGGAGCATGAAACAGAAGCTGGTACTTGTACCCGGGGTAGCTGGAGATGAAAGGCTCTGGCAGTTTCAATCCAGACACCTGGCCGACATGGCTGACATTGTCGTTCCCAATCTGAAGGGATGCGGTTCGCGCAAAGAGATGGCCAATGAAGTCCTTTCTTGCGTGGATGGCGTGTTTGCCCTGGCTGGAGTCTCAATGGGGGGTTGGGTCGGCTTTACGGTAGCCACCGAGGCCCCCGAAAGAGTCAACAAGTTTGCCGCCATTTGCACCTGGGCTCGTCCTAAGCCTAAGGTGCAAGAGGAGCAGGAGGGAATCCTCGAATACATCAAAGCGGGACATTTCAAGGAATTTATGGAATCCTATGTCGATTACGCCATCGGCCACGCGAAACGCAATGACCCCGTCTTTGTAGATTTCATCAATGAGAGCACTCAAGACGTCGATGAGGCAGAGATGATCCGCCACCTCTCTGCCTACCTTGCGGAATTCGATAGCCAGGACCTCTTACCCCGGATTAAGTGCCCTACCCTGGTCATTGCTGGTAGTGATGATGCCATCTTCGGCGTTGAAGAACATGAGTATATCGCCAGCAATATCAAAGGGGCCCGCCTGGCCATCATTGATGATTGCGGCCACCACGTTCCGTTTGAACAACCGGCAGCACTTTCCACCCTGCTTAGATACTGGCTGATGTATTTCTAGCGGCGGATTTCGTTGAGTTTCATCACAGACATCGAACCTTCCTTCCATTTTATCCTACCGCCTCCCCTGACCGCCAAGCCAACCCGCCTGCCATGTGAGGCACAAGCTGGCAAGTGACGGACAACCCCCCCAGAATACTCCGCAAATTGAAGCACACAATGAAGCCTGGAGGTGCCTATACGTTCCCTCAGAGGCAAAAGAGATAAGAATGCCCACTTATCGGCTGCTCCCGAGACCCTAATCCCTGTAATATGAGATCCTTCCGGGATATCTCCCCAGACAGACTTTACATCCGTGAATTGAGGGAATAACATAACCGACTTGTTTATATCGTTCGAGTTCTGAGTTGATCTCTGAAGAGCACTGAGCACGGACTATTTTGGATAATGAGGACATATGGACACCAAAAGCGCACTGGACGTATTTCTGAACCCCGAGTCTGTGGCTGTCATTGGGGCCACAGACAGGCCTGGATCATGGGGCTCATTCATCATGCAGGGTCTCATGTCAAGGGACTATTCCGGAAGGATATATCCGGTAAATCCAAATGCAGAAAAGGTCTTTGGCATATCTGCCTTCAAACACATAAATGACATTACGGACCCGATCAGTTTGGCGATCGTCACTATACCAGCGGATCTAGTAGAACGGACAATTGCAGAGTGCGGCCAAAGGCAGGTAAAAGGGGCGACCATAATCACAGCAGGATACGGAGAGGCTTCTGAAAAGGGTAAGGCACAGGAAAACGCCCTTGCCCGTATAGCACGATCTTACGGCATGCACCTCCTTGGCCCTAACGTAAGCGGAACATTTAACCTCCATGCCGACTTCAACGCATCGGCATCACCCGCGGAACATCTGCTGTGTAATAGGCTTGGCGCCATCTCCCAAGGTGGCTATGCCTTTTACGACCTCCTTGCCTCCGGCTTTTCAAGGGGCATGGGTGTGGGGAAGTTTGTCCACACCGGGAACGAATGCGATGTTACATCCACGGATTTTCTGGAGTATTTCGGGAATGATCCTGATGTGGAGGTCATTCTGATGTACCTTGAAACAGTCCGGGATGCCAGGCACTTCGTTGAGGTAGCCCGCCGTATTTCAAAGGTAAAGCCCATTGTGGTTTACAAGGGTGGAAAGACACAAGGATCAGCCCGTGCGGCAGAAAGCCATACCGGGGCCCTATCCGGGGTCCGAGAGGTATATAAGGGCGTTCTCCATCAGACCGGCATCATCGCCTCCCCCACCATGGAACTCCTGCTTCCCCTTGGTCACGCCCTGCTTGAGCGGCCTCCCATGCGTGGCACCAGAGTGGCCATCGTCACCATGGGAGGCTCATGGGGGGTGGCCCTCTCAGATTTTTTGGAGGAATTGGGGCTCACCGTACCTGAACTGAGTCACAAGCTCCAGCAATCATTGAAGGCCCTTGGCATGCCTCCAAGGGCATCAACAAAGAATCCGGTTGACATAGGCGCATCAGGCCTCTTCTTTGAAGAGGACATAATCTTGGCCATCGGCAGAGAGATACTATCCTCCGGAGAAGTGGATGCCTTGGTTCTCCATGGCATGGGGAGGCCAGGGATGCTCAAAGAGGATGCCCCAGCCAGACTCAAGCTCTTCCTCGATATCAACAAACGGATAATCAGCGGTTTTAATGAAATGGAAAATGAAACAGCTCTCCCCGTCCTAATAGGGAGCATTTATACCCCCTGGGAAAGCCAAGTGGTTTGGGATCTCAATGAACAGGGGATACGGATTTACAACCGTCTGGATGAAATCGCACAGGTCCTCTCCCTAATGCACAATTACTGGAAAAGTAAATAAGCGAAATGATTAAAAAGGGAAAAATGCTTGACACCTTGAGACGACCGGTCTAATTTTCAAACCAAGTAACTGATGAAAGAGATTTCGCTTTTGGAAAGGAATACCAAGGAGAGGATTCTAGAGGCCGGGCAGAGATCTTGAATGACGATGAGACCAAAAAGGCCGTCTGGCATGAGCACCTGAAGGATATCTTTTCACGCCCTGATGACCCCAACTATTGCGTGTGTAAGATCACCCCTTACAGGATCGAATACCAGGGCATGGGTATGGTGCCACCTCAAGTGTGGGAATCCTAGGTTGGACATCTCTATCTTGACCCAGGAACCGATTCTCGGGGCCCCGCCCGCCTCGCGAGCTCGGCAAGTGGGCGAGCGGGTCAAAGGCAATGGCTCCGCCGGTGGTTTTTTTAGCATGGAGTGATGGAGTATTGGAAAAAGGATCTTTACCGGATACCGGACACGCAAGGCCCAAGCGAGAAAGCCCTTATACGGCCTTCCGGATTTTCAAAACCCGTCTCTCAATTCCAGCCCATTACTCTCTTCGAGCCGGAGGCCAGCACCCCTGGAATCGGAGAGCTGGCTTTTAGCCCTTTTAGAGGGCAAATCAAAACCACGTCCTCTAGGCCTCCGGCTCGAAGAACGTGGTTTCTTTATTGGAGGTTGACCATGAAGGATGTATACAAAAGATTGAGGGAAAGGCTGGATGACCTGGCCACAGGATTTCCCAGCACGGAAAGCGGGGTGGAAGTCAGGATCCTCAAACGCCTTTTCACCGAGGATGAGGCCGAGTTCTTCTTACAGCTTCCCCCTATCCTGGTGAAGCCGGAGGATATTGCCAAGCAGCTAGGCCGTGACCCCCAGGAGACGGCAGCCCTGATGGAACGGATGGCCAAGAAAGGGTTGCTCTTCCGGCAGCGAAAGGGTGAGGTGGTACGTTACGCGGCGGTACCTTATGTGGTAGGAATCTTTGAGTTTCAGGTCAAAACCCTTGAGCGCGAATCTGCACTTGAAATGGAGGAATACTTTGAAACGGCATTCGGCAGGACCATCCAATCGTTCA
>JAUUVE010000390.1 GCA_030589715.1 Desulfobacteraceae bacterium
AGGCAATATGTAAAGCCTATGGTATAGAGGAAAGTTCGCTTTTGTCATCAAGAAGGGGTGTCCTAAACGAACCGAGGAATGTTGCCATGTTTCTTTTTAGGCGGCTTAGAGGAGAGAAACTTGAAGAGATTGGGAGGCAGTTTGGCATATCCAAGTACAGCTCTGTGAGCAGCGCCATTGAAAAAATGAAAAGAGACATATCGGCGGACCGTAAGCTAAGGGTACGCGTAAAAAACATAGAAAAGACATTGTATAACAGTCAACAGCAGATTTGACCCCTCGGCTCCACGTCACACGTTTACTCACGAAATCATGTTGTGTCACCCCCGATAGAGCGGACGTCCGGTTGATATTCCACTACACACCTTGACCAATCGCTGGCCGTGGAAGCCCCTGTGGATCAAAACGCTCGAAACCGAGTTTTGGATTTACGGGACAACGAGCGGGGACATGGTCAACGATTGCCGCCCGAATGCACTGATAGCATCGCTTACAGTGTTGTATCTCCTCAGGTCTTCCTTCCTTGACTTTTCTGGCCCACAAAGGGTCTGCCAGAAGGGGTCTCGAAAGGGCCACCAGGTCCACCGAACCATTTGAAATGGCATCGGCAACCTTGTCAGGGCTCTGGAAATTGGGGCACATGACAGGGATGGAGACCGCCTTTCGGATCGCGGCAGCGTCTTCCGTCATGGCACCTTCTCCAGCCGGAAAGACATGTGTTGCTGAGCCATAACAACCCTGACTCACAGAGAGATAGTCTGCTCCGGCCCCCTCAAGGGCCTTGGCCATCTCAATGGATTCGGGAAGATCAAGCCCGTCCGGGATCCACTCACGGGCGCTAAATCGATAACCCACGACGAAGTTCTGTCCCAGGGTCTCTTTGATATCCCGGATAATCTCAAGTGAAAAACGCCATCGCCTCTCTGGAGATCCGCCATAGTCGTCGTTGCGGCGGTTATAGTAGGGAGAAGTGAATTGGCAGAGCAAGTATCCATGGGCCCCATGGATCTCTATACCGTCAAAGCCTGCCCCTTTGGCACGACCAGCGGCCCTGACCATTTCACCCCCGAGTCCTTTAATCTCCTGCACATCCAGGGGATGGGGACGTTCGGGTGCCTCTTTTATAATCCCTTTGAGATTCTTGGGAAGCCCATCCTTCTGGACGAGGGCCGACACATCGGAAGGACCCCCAAGAGGCCGCTGTTTATGATGTCTCATGGCTTGGGCCCCGTGCCCGGGGGCAAGCTGAATAAAGGCCTTGGCTCCTCCCCAGTGGATGACTCGGGCAAGATCCCGCAGGCCCGGGATACTTCGATCCGATGCCGCGCCAAGCCCACGTCCTGCGATAAAGGCGTAACGTCCCGTAACCCCTGTGATCTCAACAATGACCAGACCCACACCACCGGATGCGCGCGTATAGTAATAGCAAAGATACTGATCGGTTACCATTCCCTTTTCATCCCCCATCCCAACATGGGTGGGGGCCAGAACGATGCGGTTATCCAATTGGATCTTTCCAATATTGATCGGCTCAAAAATGATCTTGTGTTGAGGCAGCATAATTTCTCTCCTTAAAAAACCCTTCTCTTTTGCAGGAACAACCTTCTCCCCCTGTTCATCACGTGATACCACGCATCGGGATATTGTATTCTCAGTGGCCTTGACATGGGACATTACTACCACATTCAACAACATGAGTCAAGAGTAGCCTTGACCCCATTTTTTTATGAAAACAATCCCCAGGGGAACCTATATGTTTTTGTGTCAGTGCTTTCGGATTGATCAAACCGCTTCTCTTAGCCGATCTTTGCGCACTGCCCACCGTCTACGGGAAGCGTTACAGAAGTGATGAATTTGGCCTCATCCGAGGCGAGGAACAGGGCCGCATAGGCCGTATCCAAGGCAGCTCCCATACGAGCCTTGAGAGGCACGGCGTTATCCCGCCTCCGGATCAATTCTTCTTTGTCAATATTCAACGCCTTAGAAATGCCTTCTATGGCCATAGGGGTTTTTAGAAGTCCGGGCATAATGGCATTGACCCGAATCCCTTTTCCCGCGTACTTCATGGCGATGGCGTGGGTCAGGGCATTGACGCCGGCCTTGGAAGTCTTGTAGGCAAGAATGTTTGTCATGCATACCGCGGCGACCGACGAGATGTTGATAATTGCTCCCCTTTCTTGCATTTCCATATAGGGGAGCACATATTTACATGTGAGAAACACACCTTTCAAGTTTACGCTAAAGATCTGATCCCACGCCTCTTCGGTCAGTTTCACTGGCCCTGCATCGCCGGTGCCGATTCCCACATTGTTGACCAGGATATCGATTCGACCAAATCGATGCACACAGGCTTCGACCATTGCCTTAATGTCTTCAGCCCGGGTAATATCCGCTTCGAAGGAAAAGGCCTCACCCCCTTGATTTTTGATCATCACCCGAGTTTCCTCAGCGGATTCCCGCCGGCAGTCTATAAGAAAGACGCGGGCGCCTTCCCGAGCAAAGAGCAATGATATGGCGCGGCCATTACCGATCGTATCCCCAGGTGTCTGGCCGGCGCCGACCACCATTGCCACTTTATCCTCCAAACGATCAGCCATAAATACCCCTCCTTTTTTGTCGTGAAAAATGGGGTCACATCTAGAATATAGTTTTGCAGCCAGATGTGACTGCCGTGAATTGGCCTTATCCGGCTCTTGAGGCAAGTGGGTGGATAAGAGGTTGCCTTTCTTGGATGGAGGATAGGGAAATCTGGCCTTGTGTGTCAAGCCAGATCCGACCGTATCCATATAAAGGCAATTATCGGACCCGCCAAAAGGACGGCGGGCAGTGGCTGGGGGCCGGGAGATTTACCCAAAATGGCCTTGGGCTGAAATGGGTAAGGATGGGGTCCCTGCTTGACAAGGGGTTTTGATTGAGATAG
>JAUUVE010000086.1 GCA_030589715.1 Desulfobacteraceae bacterium
CCCAAATCCCTGGCCTAAACCGCATTGCGGATCTCACAAAGACAGGGATAAATCCAAAATCCAAAATCTTAAATCTAAAATGCCATATGTTTCCTGACCTCTTATCCATAGGGACTTTTACCCTCCATACCTATGGGCTCTTTGTTGCCATCGGCTTTTTTGTCGCGCTGTTAGTAGCGGTGAAGATTGGCAAGACAAGAGAAGGTATCCCCCCCCAAAGGATCATGGATATGGGCTTCATTATTATTCTCTCCGCCATCGTTGGCTCCAGAGTACTGTATGTCCTCATGAATATCACCTATTACAGCAACCATCCCTGGGGCATATTCAAGATATGGGAGGGAGGTCTTGTATTTTCAGGGGGAATTGTCGCTGTCCTCCTGACCATCCCGTGGTATGTGAGGCGACATCCCCTTTCCTTTTTGAAGATATGTGACCTGTGGGCGCCCGCTGTTGCGGTAGGTCAGGCTATTGGCCGGATCGGCTGCCTTATGGCCGGGTGTTGCTACGGAAAGCCGACCGATCTGAAATGGGGGATAGTTTTCACCCACCCCCACTCCTTGGCTCCCCGCAATGTGGCCCTACACCCAACACAGATATATTCCTCAATAAGCGGATTCATCATCTTTATTATCCTATTATTAATATATTCAAAGAGGAAATTTGAAGGCCAGGTCCTTCTCTGGTTCTTGATTCTCCACAACACTGCCCGGTTGGCCATTGAGCGGTTCCGTGGTGACGACAGGGGAATGCTATTTGGGGGTACGATATCCGTAACACAGTTGGTCACAACTCTTGTCCTTTTCGGCTCTGTAATCACTCTGCTCGTCTTGAAATCCAGAAAGGCCGGGAAGGGCAAGGGCCAAAGGGGATCTCGAGCCTAAAGGAACTTATTTTACTAGGCTGAACCGACGAACGGTCCTTCGGCCCTATGAATTACGGTGGATGAGAAATCCGAGTAGGGCGAAGAAAACAATAAAAAACCCGAAGCCAAAGTATACCCAGGGAAAATATTCTGCCCTCTCAACCCCATAGTCAATCAGATACTTCCTATCAAATATGTAGGCCCAGTAAAGGATAAAAACAAAGTTCACCAGCAGCCCAAGTTTCGCCTTTCCAAAAAGTAGAAATATCGTGCTTAATAACAAGAGCAACCCTATCTGGTAGACGGGTGCACAAAATTCCATTGGCATCCCCTCCTAAAAAAGATCCCTTCCCGCCATTCCTGCGACTCTCTAAAAAAAATGGCACCATAGATCCGGAGACCCTATCCATAAATCCTATTTATGAAAGAGGTTACTTTCCCCAATGCCATTTAGCAAATAGCATGCCATGTGAAGACTCCGCGCCCAGCCTCCGGCCCACAGGGCCTACGGCCTCTCCGAGCTGTAGCTCTATGAGTGCCGTGTTATTGGGAGATATCCTTGAGCCATTCCTCCATATCTTCAACTGGCAGGTCCTTGATGTTGTAAAAGAACAAGAAGAGCTCGCGAAACCTCTTTACCAGGTTTCCATCTCTTATGGCCTCGGCTAGTGACAATCTGTCCTTTGGGTCGTAGAAGTCCTTAAGCCTTAGGAATAGATCGCGGGCAAAGGCAGGCCGGTCATCCCGAAGCCGCTCCCTCTGAGATAAGATATCGAGCAAGGCCAGGAGGGGCCTTAGATATGGCCCCAGCATACTATAGTTATAATAATAGACCTCCCTTTTGGAACTGTATTCCCTAGGGGCAAACCTTTCTATGATCTGGATCGCCTCATAGGCTGGTTCTTTCTTATCTATCCTTTTTTGCCTCCTTCTACCTGAAAAGATATTCAAGGCCACAGGTCTTCTCCTTCTCCCAGCACACCATTTCGTTCAACCACGTATGGTAGGCCAATAAATTATCTCTTTATCATCTCCTATGGGCCTGGAGTGTGCGTCCATTGATAGAGTGTATGATCTGGGTGAGAAAAAAGGCCACTCCGGCGACCAGAATAATTGTAGCACCCGAAGTAAAATCGTAACTGTAGGAAAGCCACAGACCAACGAAGGTAAAGAGGATACCAAGCAGGGACGAAAGCACCATCATTTTCCAGAGGGAATTTGTGTACTTTTCTGCAATGTAGGGGGGAATTGTCAAAAGGGCAATAACCAGGATCAGGCCCACAACCCTTATGATCATTACTATGGAAAGGGCCGTCATACAGAGCAGGAGAAAGTATAGGAATCTCACGGGAACTCCCACAACAAAGGCAAATTCTTCGTCGTAGGACATGGCAAGGAACTCTCTATAGAAGGCCAGGATGATCAGAAAAATCACTACGTCCAAGGCAGCCGTAAACCAGCTATCCGCCTTTGATACAGATAGGATGCTCCCAAAAAGATAGCTCATTGGGTCCACATTATAACCGGGAGTAAGATCAATAAGGATGATTCCAAGAGCCATACCAACGGCCCAGAGCACCCCGATGATAGTATCGGCCCTGTGCTTGGATTTCAGACTCACCCCACCCATAATCATAGATACGGCAACAGAGAAGAGTGCTGCACCCAAGGTTGGGGAGAAACCCAGATATAATGCCAGCCCTATGCCCCCAAATGCTGCATGGGCGATACCCCCCGAGAGGAAGACAAGCCTGTTGGCAACAACAAGGGATCCGATGATTCCGCATGAGATACTGACCAGGACTCCGGCGAGAAGGGCATTTCTCATAAATTCAAACTGTAGGGCATCCCACATTTCACTCCTCCTCGTGAGCAGGCAGGACACGGTGAGGTAACCCGTGGGCGACCAGATCTACCGGACACCCGTAGGCCATATCGATCATCTCTGGGGTAATCTCTCCTCCCTTATGGAATATCATCGTGCGGTTCACACATGCGACAGACTTAACGTAACGGGATATTACACCGATATCATGGGTAACCACCAGGATGGTCACCTCCTTATTCAACTCTCTTAGAAAGTCAAAGAGATCAGTCTCGAATTCAGGATCAACACTGGCCGTAGGCTCATCAAGGAAAAGTATCTCCGGATCAGTGGCCAGGGCCCTGCCAATAAAAACCCTCTGTCTTTGCCCCCCGGAAAGATACCCAATGGGCGTATAACGGTGCTCCCACATACCCACCTTTTTTAAGACCTCCTCAGCCTTCAGATGGTCCTTGCGGGAATGCCGCCCCCAGATGCGCGATCCATATAACCTCCCCATCAGCACAATTTCCAGGACTGAGATGGGAAAGTTAATATTGAAATCCGTGTTTTGAGGCATATATCCTACCCGGTGCTTGGCATTGTGGGGCACCTCCCCCAATACCCTTATCACCCCGCCACACGGCTTCAATATCCCAAGCAGGAGCTTCAATAGGGTGGTCTTGCCGCCCCCGTTGGGACCCAGGAGCCCCAAGAAATCACCCTGTTCCACTGAAAAGGTGACTTCCTCAAGAATGGGGGTATCGTTGTAGGAAAACTGCAAGCCTTTTACCTCGATTGCAGGGGCGCCCATCGTTCAATACCTTTGGTTTGCTATATCCGCTGACATCACCGGCTGCTCAATACCCAGACCCAGGTCTTCCAATGAAGGCAAAACGAACAATAGGGTCTTAACAAAGGGTAGTTTTCAATCCTTGACCGTCTCAAAAAACTCAAGGTTTTGGTCGAGCTTTGAGAGCTTTAAGGAGAGGCTTTCAACCTTATCCCTCACCTTGGCGACTATTTCAGGAGGTGCCTTTTTTAAGAAATCATCATTGGACAGTTTTTTATTTGAAGTCCCAATATCTTTTTTAATCTTATTAATCTCTTTCTTTAACCTTTTTCGCTCCTCCTCAAAGTCGAGGAGCCCTTTTAGGAGGACATGAACAGATGTCCTACCGACTACTGCTGTTGCGGATGCCTCTGGTTTGGGGGCCCCAGCCTCAATAGAGACGTTATCCACCTTTGCCAGGGTCTTGATATGATCCAGATTGCTGCGCAAGACACCGGCTTCTCCCTCGTCAGGGGCATCAATAAGGACATTAACCTTCTTGGAAGGGGCAATGTTCATCTCACCGCGTATATTGCGAATTCCGCTGATAACCCCCATAAGTATCCCCATCTCCTTTGATGCCTCTTCATCGCTCACAAAATCGGAGGCCTCCGGGAACTTGGCCCTCATTATGCTGCCCTTGGCTCCGGGGAGTTTCTGCCATATCTCCTCGGTGACAAATGGCATAAAGGGGTGAAGGAGTCTCAAGGCTGCCATGAGTGCATCCTTGATACCTGTCTTTGAGGATTCTTTTATGGCCTTGTCATTTCCGTAAAGGCCCTGTTTGGCCATCTCCAAAAACCAGTCACATAACTCATGCCATATAAACTGATAGCAGAGGCCTGCCGCCTCATTGAATCGATAGTCCTCCAGGGCCTTGGTGACTTCCTTGCTTACCTGACTCAGCCTGGTATAGATCCAGCGGTCTGGGAGGGTATAAATCCTTTTCCCTTTTTCCACACCCTCCTCCCCTTCCAGGTTCATAAGGACAAATCGTGCGGCATTCCATAACTTGTTTACAAAGTGCCGGTATCCCAGGATCCGCTCTTCGGAAAGCCTGATATCTCTCCCCTGGGCTGCCAGGGCCGCCAGGGTGAAGCGGAAGGCGTCTGTACCGAATTCATCCATCACCTCAAGGGGATCAATAACGTTCCCCTTTGATTTGCTCATTTTCTTGCCTTCTGCGTCTCTTACCAGGGCGTGAATATAGACTTCCCTGAATGGCACATCTCCTTTGAAATGAAGCCCCATCATCATCATTCTGGCAACCCAGAAAAATAGGATGTCAAAACCGGTTACAAGGACAGAAGTGGGATAAAAGGTCTCCAGTTCAACGGTCGAGTCTGGCCAGCCAAGGGTGGAAAATGGCCACAAGGCTGAACTGAACCATGTATCAAGGACATCCGTTTCCCGTACAAGCCTCTTGCCCCCGCATGCCTTACAGCTTTCTGGTTCTTCTTTGGCAACATGGACCTCCCCACATTCCTCGCAATACCAGGCTGGGATGCGGTGCCCCCACCAGATCTGCCTTGAAATACACCAGTCCTTTATGTTATTCATCCATTCAAAATAGACCCCTTCCCAATTGGAGGGGTATATCCTGGTCCTTCCGTCTCTGACCGCCAGGCTTGCCTTTCCTGCCAGTGGACCCACCTTCACAAACCACTGTTTTGAAAGGACAGGTTCGATCATGGTCTTGCACCTGTAGCAGTGCCCCACCGCGTGCCTGTAAGACTCGACTTTTTCCAGCAAATTGGCCTTTTCTAGATCAACCAGAATCCTTTCACGGCACTCAAACCTGTCCATTCCCTCATAGGGACCGGCCAGTTCATTCATTATTCCGTTATCGTCGATCACCCTGATCCTTTCGAGATTGTGGGTATTGCCGATTTCAAAGTCGTTGGGGTCATGGGCAGGGGTGATCTTTAAGGCCCCTGTACCGAATTCTGGGTCTACGTAGCTATCAAATATGATGGGGATCGGCTTGTTAAGCACAGGCAGGAGCACGTGTACGCCGGATAGGGGTCCATAACGCTCATCTTCCGGGTTTACGGCAACGGCGGTATCCCCGAGGAGTGTTTCGGGACGGGTAGTTGCAACCACCAAATGCCCATCCCCATTCTCGAATGGATAGCGGATATAATAGAGGTGGCTGTCAGCATCCTCATGCTCAACCTCAAGGTCGGCCAGGGCAGTCTGACATCTGGGACACCAGTTGATGATATAGTCCCCCCTGTAAATGAGCCCTTCTTCATAAAGCCGCACAAAGACCTCTCTTACTGCCCTGGAAAGTCCCTCATCCATGGTAAATCGTTCCCTGCTCCAGTCACAAGAACAGCCTAGCCTCTTCAATTGATTGATAATCACTCCGCCATATTTCCTTCTCCACTCCCAGACGAGCTCTATAAATCTCTCGCGCCCCACCGTGTGGCGGTCAGATCCCTTGGCGGCCAGGTCCTTTTCCACCACGTTCTGGGTGGCAATTCCTGCATGATCCATACCAGGCTGCCACAGGACGTTAAGACCCTTCATCCTCTTATATCGACATAAAATATCTTGCAGGGTGTTATTCAGGGCATGACCCATGTGGAGGGAACCCGTAACATTGGGAGGGGGGATAACAATGCAAAACGGGTCCTTTTGAGAACGGCCTTCCGCCCTAAAGAGCCCATTTTTCTCCCAGAATTCGTACCATTTCTGTTCAACCTCTTTGGGTTCATAACTCTTGGCAATAATTTGTCTTTCCATCTATCAACCACTCCTCGAAAAAACGTAACGGTTTGCAGGGTCCAGGCAATGATTTATGGTGGTGCGCCATCCAGATCAATCAAGCGTTTACTCTACCAAGATAAGATCATTCCATCAAGGGGATTGCCGTTGGGCAACAGCTTCGATGTTTACAACCAAAAAAAGGGGGTTGCGTTGTTTCCCAACCCCCTAAGCTTTATTGAAGTTTCGAACGAAAATCTTGGGGAACCGCTTTACTCTGGTGGCAGGTCAAGGCTCTGTCTCAAGTCATCAATAGCCTCTCGGATCACTTTCTCAGCAACCCTTGTCATGGTCTCTCTTGCAACCCTTTCCACCACATCTCCAACCACTTTGCTTATGATGGCCTCAATCCTCTCTTCAGATATCCCAATCGACTCTTTTACTGCCTTCTTTTCGGTGGGGGCCTCATCCAGGATCCTCTCTATATCATCAAATGCAGAATCTTCAACGCTCCCTGCCTCATCCCCTTCCCCCACAATATCCGTAAGCTCTAGAATTTCCTCTTCGGGGGCCAAAGTGCTGTTTGTCTCTTCGGCGTCTTCGTCAGGCAAATCGTCGAACTCAAAGTCAAGAAGTTCTTCCTTTCCCTTTTTCTCTTCATTCATTATTATACTCCGGCTGACGGCTTCTAGGTTGCTTTAAGCTAATGAGATTTTATTGATTGATAACACAGCAGCTTCATATTGTCAATATCGTAATTACCCAATAATCTTGGGGAATTTCGCCCTCACCCCTTGGGTTCCTATCACTTCTGCTGCCCTATGCTTGACCTGATTCCATAAATCTGTTAATAGAAAAATACCGCGGGCGATTAGCTCAGTTGGATAGAGCGTTGGTCTCCGGAACCAGAGGTCGCGCGTTCGAGTCGCGCATCGCCCGCCATAATAAATTCAATGGGTTACGGCATATACGCAGCCCTTTTTTGTTGACCTTATTTAGCGTACCCCGCACTATACCCCACAGTCAGCCTTAAATTCGGCGTTTTCTACAGCCTATAAAATAATTCACAGGCACATGGTTTAAGTACCACTTTTTTACTGGTTTCGGCTGTCTCACGAGAAAAAAACCATTCCTGCTAATCTGAACCCTTCCTCCCCTTCCAAAACTTACACCCCTCATCCGGGTCTTTCTTCGGCCAGAGCTTCTTCGCCTCTCCCTTGCCATGCTTCGGGAACCACGTGCAGATGAAATCTTGGACAAAAGTGTCCCCTGTCCAATTTCCGAGGTATTTGCATGTCCAGCAGGGTTTATCTGCCGGCATCCTTATCACCCTCATCTTGGGGGCCATAGGGTGCCTGTGGGGTCCGGGTGCCCAAATATCCAGGCTGCCCGGGTTAAGGGAATTAGTGCCTATCACCCGGGCTAAATAAGGAATCCCTTTTCCGGCAGAATTATGCGCGGGATTCTTCCGTTCGCTCGGTTGGTTCCATCTACTGGG
>JAUUVE010000014.1 GCA_030589715.1 Desulfobacteraceae bacterium
CGGGAAAAATCATCAAGGAGCAAAAGAAGGTATATCTTCAGCTTATGAATGAAAAACTCCAAGATATCGACTTGAACCAACTCCAGAGGACGACTTGCCTCAAAACGTTGGCTTTCCTCCTTATCACGCTTTTTGCGAATACCCCGGTAACCATTAGCCTCCATTACCCTTTGAACTGTCCGCGTAGAAATCGTTATCCCTTGTCTCCTTAATTGATTTCGCACCTGGCTTGGTCCAAATCCCGGATAACGCTCCCAAGTATCAAGAACTGCCTTTTCCTGTTCTTTGGTGACCTTCTTGATTCCACGGCCACGGGATTTTGGCCGGTATGCTAAAAATGCCTCCTCTCCCAAAACTTCTAATTTGCGCTGCCATTGGTATACCGTCGTGTAATGAATCCCAGCTAAATCGGCAGCTTCATTTATCCCAATTTCCTTTGCGCTTTCCAAAATATCCAGCTTTTGCTTTTGTGTAAAATGGCTCTTCTTTCCCATCACACTTCCCCCTTTCATTTTCCCGGAGAAAGTGTTACCCTCTTTTCGCTAATTTTTTACGGATTCTTAGTAGCAGATACAATAGTCAGTTCGGTGGGGTTTGGTTGTTAGGGAATGGGGTATATGGTATTAAAACACTATTGAGGTGGTAATTCTCATGTTATACGGCGCAATGAATTTTCCCGTAAGACCGGTGCTTAGAGAGCTTGAGACGATTTCAGGTTTGGGTTTTGATTACCTGGAGTTGGCCATGGATCCCCCAAAGGCGCATTATGAGACTGTTCGTCAGCAGAAAGATGAGCTATTAAGGGCCTTGGATCGCTCAAAGATGGGGCTTGTTTGCCATCTTCCCACTTTTGTCTCCACGGCTGATCTAACAGAAAGCCTAAGGGAGACCTCTCTCAATGAGGTGATAGAATCCCTTGAGCTCGCGGCCGAGTTGGATCCGCTTAAGGTTGTGCTTCATCCCAGCTTCATTGGAGGGCTAGGGGTTTTTGTGATGGATCAGGCCAGAGAATATGCCTTTAAGAGCCTGGATGCCATCGTGGAAAGGGCAGATCAACTCGGACTCATGCTTTGCATTGAGAATATGTTCCCCCGGTCCAATTCGCTTGTCAATCCGGAGGACTTTATAAAGATCTTTGAGCGGTTCCCCACACTAAAGCTGACCCTGGACACGGGACATGGGCATATGGGTAGTAGGGGTGGGAAGAGGCTCTTCGATTTTATTGATAGGTTTCATGATCGCATTGGCCATATCCACGCAAATGACAATTTTGGCAAAGAGGACAACCACCTCCCAATAGGCACCGGGACCGTTGATTTTCTGAAGGTGATCAAGGCACTCAAAAAGGTGGCCTATGACGCCACAATTACCCTTGAGGTCTTTTCTCGAGACAGGGACTATCTTAAGATAAGTAAAGAGAAGTTGAAGGCCATGTTTGCTGTGGCTTAGGTGTTGTGCAAAGGAGGCCTCATGAAAGGAGTAATCCTGCATAAGGCACCCTGCCTCTTCCCTTACGCATTCCTTATATGCTGTTTGGTGCCTTTTGTGGTTCAAGAATCGTATGCAGATCCTGTTGGTCTCCTGCAGGCAACCCTGCCAAGTCAAATAGAGGGCTGGAGGGCGGAGCCTGAGGACCGCCTTTTCGACCCCGAGACAATCTTCGAGTATATCAATGGGGGAGGGGAACTCTACAAGGCATACAATATGCGTAGGTGCCTTTCCCGCAGTTACACCAATCCAGATGGCCCAACCATAGTGTTGGACATCTTTGACATGGGCTCTTCCGGGGATGCATTTGGGGTCTTCACCCATGAGCAGGAGGGGGAACCATTAGAAGTGGGGCAGGGGGGGCTTTACCGATCCGGCTGGCTCAGGTTCTGGAAGGGTCGCTTTTTTGTCTCCATATATTCAGAGATGGAAACCGCTGCCTCGGAAAAGGCGGTCAGGGAGCTGGCCACGGCTGTGGCTTTACTCATCACGGACCAGGGCCCAAAGCCCAGGGTCGTATCCAGATTGCCTGTGGAGGGGCTCCGGCCCAGAAGCGTAAGGTACCTTCCCCACCAAACCGTGCTCAACTATCATTTCTATCTGGCAGATGAAAACATCCTGAATCTGGGGCCTCGAACAGATGCTGTACTTGCGTCATATCAGCTGGGCCAGGAAACTGCATATCTTCTCCTGGTCGTGTACCCGGATGCCGCAAAGGCAGAAAAGGCACTCCAAGGCTTTATCAAACATTATATTCCTGAGGCAGAGTCAACGGGCCTTGCCTTACTGGAAAACGGGAAGTGGTCTGCTGCCAGGATAGAGGGGAAGCTCCTGGTGATAGTTCTGGATTCCGACAGCAGACGCCTCGCCAAGGGGCTCTTGGAAAAAGTGAAGAAGAATTCTTTTGATTTTTGATCTTGGTCTAGATCGGCCCCAGGAAGCATATGCGGAAGGTTGGGGTTATGAGAGAAAAGAAGAGGGTCATTACAAGGCGCGATTTTATGCGTGCCAGCTCATGCATGGCAGTGGGGGGCCTCATCGGGTTGCCCCTCCTTGGTAATTCCCCTGTAAGATGTGCTGAGAAAAAGAGCAAGGTGGCACTGGTGCGTGACAAAGAGGTCCTGGACAATGGTGGGCATTTGAGGCCAGATGTTTTGCAGGATATGCTGGACCGGGCCGTAATCTCCCTTTTCGGGACAAGTGATCCGGTGACGGCCTGGAAGCAATTGGTGGGGCCTACTGATATTGTGGGCATCAAGAGCAATGTCTGGTATCACCTCCGCACCCCGAGGCCATTGGAGGAGGCCATTCTGAGGCGCCTTCTGGATGCCGGTGTCAGGGAGGAAAACATCTCCACTGATGATCGGGGTGTCCTTCGGAACCCGGTCTTTGAGGGGTCTACGGCGCTCATCAATGTCCGACCCATGCGGACACATAACTGGTCCGGGCTTGGGACTCTCATAAAAAACTATATCATGTTTGTTCATAAGCCATGGACCTATCACGGCAATGCCTGCGAGAATCTGGGTGCCATCTGGAAACTTTCCCACCTTACGGGCAGGACCCGCCTCAACGTCTTGGTAATGCTCACGCCGCTTTTTCATGGTATGGGGCCCCATCACTTTAACCGCCGGTTCACGTGGCCCTATTGCGGTCTGATCGTTAGCACCGATCCTGTTGCCGCGGATGCCACCGGCGCCAGGATCATTCAGGCCAAACGGAATGTCTACTTCGGGAGTGTAAGGCCCATAAGCCCGCCGCCACGGCATATTGGGGCGGCCGATACCCGCTTTGGGCTGGGCAATAGCCGTAAGGAGCTTATCCACTTAATCAGGTTGGGGTGGGATGGGGATATATTGATCTAATGCGTATCCCAGAGAAAAGATATTGATCGTCTTTCTATTGACTTCCATGCCTTTTGATTCTAAGATTTTGTCTAGGAGGAAGGTAGAAGGGTATGGATGAAGAAGAATATAGTAAAAAGTATGTAAAGTTGAGGATCCTCAAGAGTATCCAGGAGTATCTAAGGCCCGGAAATAACTCTCCCACGGCAGTATATCCTATCAATGTACCTGATGATTTGCTCTATCAGGTGCTCAAGTTGGAAGGGGCTGATAGTGCTGACAAATTGATACATAAGATCTTCAAAATGGGTCTTACTGTCTGGAGCGAGAGATTTTACAGCGACTCCTTTGGCTCGCAGGAGAATCTGCAGAGGTTTATCGAAGTGGTAAAAAAACGTAACAGAGAATGAAATGATGTCCCCTGTCCCTTGAGTACCCTGGCCGAAGGAGGACCTCTTTTTTGGATAAAGGATCAGACCGTGGGTCTGGGTAGAACGCCCGCCCTCTCAGCAATCTCAGGAACCTTGTGTTCCCATTCGATTGCCATCAGGTGAACACCGGCCGACCTCGACCGGTTTGGGGGAAATAATTCACATGGAGCAGTCATTGGTGGAAAAGGTCTTGTCGAGCTGGGCCATTACCCCCCCTATGGCCGGAGATCCCTCCGTGAGATGTACATAAGAGCCGGAATCTGCCAGGTCCAGTGCTGCCTGCATGCCGGCAATTCCGCCACCCACCACCATGACAGATCCTTTTGGATTGTCTTGACCCATATTATTTGTCTCCCAATTCTTGCCCTAAACTTATCTTTAAGGGGATTATACTCCGATCAAAAAAGACGTAGTTTTCTGCCACACCCATTGCCTAGGTGTCAGACAAAATCCTCATGATGATGGATTGATTTTGGGGCGGGTTCTTATTGCAGTTGTCTAAGTTGTCAGTATTTGATAAAATAGAGATATTTTGGATAAATCATCTTGCTGGTTTTGTAACCTATACCCTGGTGCCACAGGACTCCGGGTACCCAAAAAAAGAAAGAATTGATCAGATGCCCATTTATGAGTACCGATGCAGCGGCTGTGAAAGACAATTCCAAAGCCTGGTCATAAAGAAGGGAGAGGAAGAAGGCCTGGTTTGCCCCGGATGTGGCGGGCACGAGTTGAAAAGGCTCATCTCCAGGGTCGCCTATCATGTATCAGAGGGGGCCCGCCTGGAGGCATACGATCC
Organism: Desulfobacteraceae bacterium; assembly: GCA_030589715.1. GTDB lineage: Bacteria > Desulfobacterota > DSM-4660 > Desulfatiglandales > Desulfatiglandaceae > JABMQV01. Next base: position 4,560 of record JAUUVE010000014.1, read on the forward strand.
CAAGGCCTGCCACGATGACAGCTTTTACAAGGACAGCCGCAACATAGGGCTACACGCCCAGAAGCGCGCCCAGCAAATGGGTGTGGACCTGGGGAGCGGCTTTGAGGCAAAGCTGGACAAACTGAGGACCGATCCTGGCAGCGTCTTGAAAGACAGCGATTAACAATCAACCCGCAACTTGCAACATGCAGCACGTAACCTGAAAGGTATTCTGTTATGCGTCGGGAAGGAGAGGTAGTGCTGATCTATTATCAGGATCAACCAACAGTTTATGCACGTATAGAATCTATTGAGTTTGACATCAAGAGGGGATGGTATCAGGTAACGCTCTTGTTACTCACCGTACCTGCCCAGACGGTTACCTGGATTCTTAGGGAGGCCTATATAGACGGAGAGCCATTTACAATGGGGGACATACCTGTGAGGCTGGAAGAGGTGAAGAGTACCTCGGTCAAGAGAGACACGGAAGTAACCGACCTATCAGAGGGAAAGGAGACTCCAGGTAAAGCGGGAAAGGTCATTCCTTTCAAAAAATACTAACCCGGATAGACCCTGTCAGAGTTGCCTAACAGGGTAAATCGGAGGATTGAAGATTGAAAATTGAAAATTGAAGATTGGCGGATTTTTTTCCCATTACTCCATTACTCCAACATTCCATCACTCCAGGCCAAAAAAAGCGAAAAGCCATGGGCGAGATTATAGACTTACAACAAGAATTGGAAGGACCTCCCGGTAATCTTATCACCTCAAGTCCCTGGGAGTTCCGTAAGGCATACTGGGAAACCACCCATTTTCTTCAAATGCTGAAATCCCATTCTGCCAAGCTGGAATCCCGCCTTGAGGAGACCTACAATATTCTGCCCCACTTCTCTCTAAAGGGAGGCATGGCTCACACTATTCGGGCCATGTATACCTATCGGGAAAATGAAAAACATATGAGGGATGTCTATTACCTCACTGGGCTGATGGACTGTATGATCAACCAGGTAAGCCCGATCTTGCGGACTGATATCCTCAGGTCCATGTACAAAAAGGTCTTCCAAATGAAGGAGGAATTTGGTGTAAACTGGTATGGACCCCTTGATCAGGTCCTGCTCCCCGTCGATTCTTGGTTTTACAATCACTCCGAATACCGGTCCTCATTGAGCAACGCCAGCACCATGAAAGAGCTTTACCTGGCCATCAGGAAGGGGACGGATGAAATGTTTGATATCCTGTCCCTCGAATATGCGTTTTATTGCCCAAAGATGGGAGGACTAAAATGGAGACCCGAGAGATAGGCAGGCTCACAGAGGAAGTCAAGGTGCTGAGAGAGACTCTGGCCCAAAAGGAACAGCAACTGAAGGATTTGAAAGTGAGCAGCCTCTTCCTGGAAACCCTTTTTGACGGAATAAGTGAAGAAATCATGGTAGTTGGGGGGGATTTCATTATCGAGGATGTCAACACGGGACTCCTCGACAACTATCGTCTCAAAAAAGAGGCGGTGGTTGGAAGAAAATGCCATGAGATCATCCATCAGTCGAATGAGCCGTGCAAATTCGGAAAACACCCGTGTCCCCTTGAAGAAGCAAGAAGGACAGGAGAAAGGGTGGAGGTAACTCATCAGCACAGGCAAGCAGATGGCGAGATAAAAGAGGTGGTCCGGATCATGTATCCCGTAGCCATTGGAGGAGAGGCCCCCAAGCACTTCGTGGAAATCTCCAGGGATGTAACCGACTATCAGGATCTGATTCGGAAACTTCATGTCTCTGAGAAGAAGTTCAAGACCATACTCGATACGGCAACTGACGCAATCATAAGCATTGATGAAGATCACAAGATCGTGCTCTTTAACGATGCAGCAAAACGGATATTTGGATATTCGAGGCATGAGGTCTCGGGCAAAAATCTCAACATGCTTATCCCCCCCCAGTATGGTGATCATTACAGATTTGTGAGAGGATTCCTGGAAACCGGGGAGCATAAGGCCATGGGAAGGCCCCTGTCCCTTTCAGCCTTGAGAAAAAGCGGTCAAGAATTTCCCATTGAAATAGGCCTTTCTCACCACGAGATGGAGGGGAAAGTTACTTTTACGGCCATCATCAGAGATGTCTCTGCTCAGAGACAACTGGAGAAGAAGTTGCTGCGCTCCGAGCGTCTTGCAGCAGTGGGCCAGACAGTAGCCCATGTGGCTCACGAGATAAAGAATCCGTTAATGATCATAGGCGGCTTTTCCCATCAGATAAAGACGAATCTAACGGACGAAAAGGCCATTCAGAAACTGGATATGATCTTTGATGAGGTTGGCCGGCTGGAAAAACTGGTAGCAAATCTGGGAGATTTTACCAAGGTCTATAATCTTGTAAAAAGACCCGCTGATATCAATTCAGTGATTCAAGACGTGTTGAAAATAATGGGTGAGATTTATCCCCCCGAGAAATACCACTTCCAGACAGATTTGTCCCCCAACGTAGAAGAAATAAGCTGCGACCCTGACAAGTTGAAACAGGTCTTTATAAACATCATTGCCAACGGTATCGAGGCCATGGAGGATGGTGGGACAATCAGGATCAGCACTGGAAAATCGTACGAAGGAGTTGAGATCCGCTTGAGTGACGAAGGCACCGGAATTAGTGAGGAAGACTTGCTTCGGATTTTTGAACCTTTCTACACGACCCGGGACAGTGGTTCCGGCCTCGGCCTGTCCATATCTTATAAGGTCGTGGAGGCCCATAAGGGAGAAATATGGGCTGATAGCATGCCCGGAAAGGGCACGACCTTTGTTGTGAGGCTCCCGGAGAGATAGCATCCATCCCCCCTTCAAAAAGCCTCGTTTTTTGTTTGACAAAAGAAAGTATGCGGCTTATATTATACGCTTACGCGGGGTGGAGCAGTCAGGTAGCTCGTCGGGCTCATAACCCGAAGGTCCATGGTTCGAATCCATGCCCCGCTACCAAGTTATTTCAAGGACTTAGATTTGATATCTAAGTCTTTTTTTTAGAAAAATAGGGTAGGATTTGGGCTAACTTGCAGCGCGAAAACATTCGCTCTTCAGGGCTGCAACCAGTGAGTCTCTTGGCACCTCCCCCTTTGTCAGAGGAGACCGCAGCCGGGCTCATTACTGACAATGCCGAGATGAATGCGGAAGTGGGTGGAGGGAGCTAGGAATTAGAATGGTAAGTTATTCTTGCTCAAGCCCTAAGTTCCATCAGGCTGAATTCTTAGGCATATTGACAATACGGAGCCGAGAAGGATCAGTAACCCGACCATGATGATGCCCATTGAAAAAAAGCCCGCATCACCCATGAGGCCTATTCCCATGGGAATGGTTCCGGCCCCCAGGATAAAGGCAACAGGGACAGTTAGCGAAACGGCCACATTTCGGGTGCTGGAAGGGCCTATGGAAGAGAGGACGGTAAGACCTGGTGGGAAGAAGCAGGTTGCAACTAGCGGCTGCAGGAAAACGATGATCACGACCCAGGAGCCCGAGGCCGCCCCCAGAAGAACCGTCATTAATCCTGACAGCAGGAACACGCCACTCAAGGTTCGCTTTGGGCCAAAATGATCCGTGGCCCATCCCGCCAGGAACACCATCACAAGCCCAGAGATCCGTGATAGGGCCACCAGGGTATTGGCCCAGTGGCGATCTATGCCATGTCCGGACACCAGATAGAGGGGCAGCATGGTATATATTCCCAAGGTGCCGCTTATGCCCAGGCTGAACAGGACTATCGTTATCCAAAAATCGGGTAATGAAAAGAGGGTACGAGAGGCTCCAAAACTGGGGGATTGGCCCGGAAACTCACCCCCCCTACCCAACCGGGCAAAGGCGATTCCGACCACCAGGGAACCACACCCCAGGAGAACCAGTACGCCTCGCCAGGAGAACCACAGCATTAGGGCCTCGGACACCAGGGGCGCAGCCACAAAGCTCAAATTGGGGGCCAGTTCATGGATAGCCAACGCTTTGCCCCAGTGCCTGGTTTTGATCAGGGAGGTGAGCGTTGCAATTGCTGAAGGAAAATAGAGACCAGCCGATAACCCAAGCAGGAGGAGGGCTGTGCGCATTGCCCACAGGCTGCTGCAGAAGGAGATTCCCAAGAGTGAGGCACCAACTGCCATGGCGGAGAGTGTAATGGCTCTTCTGTGGGTGATCCGGGAGGAAAGGAAGCCTGAGCACAAAAGGGATACAAAGTAGCCGATGGAGATCAAGAGAAAAAGTGACCCGGCCTCGGCATGGTCCAGCCCCAGGTCTGCCTCAATGGAGGGCATCAACGGGGCCAGAACGATTCGGGCAATGAAGTTGAGGAAGAAAATCGCTGTCAAAAAGAGTATTGGCCCCAGTTGTGAACGAAAGCTCCGCGTCTCGTTGTCCTGCAGTGGTTTGTTTTCGTTTTGAACCGGTCGTGAATGCATAGCCTTTTGGATTGCCTCCCCATTGCTGCAAGACCAACGGCATTTTCAAGCTCGTGTCGCTTTAATAGGTTGAAACGACAACTTTATTCTGGTAAGTGAAAGGCCTTATCCGGTCGAACGAGGTAACGGGCCTCTCCAATGAGGTGCAAATAAACTATAGAATCCGTAACTTTGCAACCATGAATATTTATATCAAAGTCCTCAGGGCACCTTTTCTTGCAGGCTCCATGGTGCCGGTCGTCAGTGTCTGGTCGGCGCAAAGGGGCCTTGAGTTTTTGAACCTAATAAGGGAGTCAAAAGATGATCGAGCGTTACACACGCCCTGAAATGGGCCGGATATGGGAGGCCGAGAATCGCTATGCAAAGTGGCTCGAGGTTGAAATTGCAGCCTGTGAGGCCATGGCAGAGGAAGGCCTAATTCCAAAGGATGCCCTCGAAAACATCAAAAAAAGGGCCGGGTTTTCGGTGGAACGAATCCTTGAGATAGAGGAGGAGACAAAGCACGATATCATTGCCTTCTTGACTAACGTGGCCGAAAACGTGGGCCCTGATTCGCGGTATATTCACCTGGGCCTGACCTCGTCGGACATCCTGGATACGAGTTTTGCGCTTCTCCTGAAGGAGGCCATGGATTTGATTATCCAGGATGTTGAGAAGTTCATGGATGTCTTGAAGGATAGGGCGCTCGAACACAAGTATACCGTCATGATTGGTAGATCTCACGGTATCCATGCGGAACCTATAACCTTTGGTCTCAAGTTGGCTGTATGGTACTCTGAAATGCTCCGTAACCTGAGACGGATGGAGGCGGCCTTAAATGTAATCAGCTACGGGAAGCTTTCAGGTGCAGTGGGGACCTTTGCAAATGTCTCTCCCAGGATTGAATCCCTCACTTGTGAAAAACTGGGTCTGAAGCCCGCAGAGATATCCACTCAGATTGTTCAGCGCGATCGCCACGCCCATTACTTTACAAGCCTTGCGATCCTTGCAGGGACCCTGGAAAAGATTGCGGTTGAGATACGGCATCTCCAGAGGACAGAGGTCCTGGAGGCAGAGGAGGCCTTTTCAAAGGGGCAAAAGGGGTCCTCTGCCATGCCCCACAAGAAAAACCCAATCGGGTGCGAAAACATCTCGGGTCTGGCTCGTCTGGTCCGATCCAATTCCTTGGCGGCCATGGAAAATATGGCCCTATGGCATGAAAGAGACATAAGCCATTCCTCTGTGGAACGGGTGATTGGCCCGGACAGCACCATCCTTATTGATTTTATGCTTCATCGTTTGACAAGGATAATTAGAGACCTTGTGGTCCATCCTGAAAGGATGACTGAGAACCTACAAAAAACAAAGGGGCTGATCTTTTCCCAGCAGATCCTGATGAAACTGGCGGGAAAGGGCGTTGAGAGGCAGAAGGCCTATGTTATGGTCCAAAAAAATGCCATGAGAGCATGGGAGAGTGATCAGGAATTCAGACAGCTAATCATGGGAGATGATGAGATCGGAGAGTATCTGAGCAATAAAGAAATCGATGATATCTTTGACCTTGACTATCATCTTAAGTATGTGGATGAAATTTATAAAAGAGTATTTGGAGAGGATTAGTTTCTCAAGATGAAAGATCCAAAAGATGGCATCCCCAAAGCAAAAGGCCAAACCTAAGAAGGGGTCTCCCCGCCATTCCTCAGAGTTGACAGTGATGGTCTCAAGGGGGATGGGAGAAATCCGCACATTCAAGGTCTCTGCCCGTTTCCTCTTTTTGTCTTCTTTGTTTTTTGTGTTTTACATCATCGCCTCTATTTTGGTCTTTAACAAATACCTTGATGAACTCCGGGCAAGGAGAGACCAGTCGGGAGAGTTGGAGAGACTGGAGCGTGGGATAGAGGATGCCAAGAGAGACCTCTATCGATTCAAACAGCGCCTGGCCTTCCTGAAAGACTATTTTTATGACCTGAAGGTCGGTGGGGAAGGGAAGGCTGAATCAGCTGAGCCAGGAACTGTAACCCAAGAGGGGACGACCCCGGAGACTACCGATCTTTCTCAGGGCAGCGAGCCTGCTAAAGATGCTGGAAAGGAACGTCGGGAAGTGTTGGTGGAGATAAAGGACTTGAAGATCAAGAGAAAAGGAACAAAACTAACGGTAAGCTTTAAACTTGCCAAGGCAGGGCGGGGCAAAGGGGCCCTCAGCGGGTATGTCCATATTATTGCCATGAATAAAGGATCTGGCCCAGCGCAGTTTTGGACTTACCCTAAGGTAGCCCTCCGAAACGGGCTCCCCATTAATTATAAACATGGTGAGCCTTTTAGGATGAAGCACTTCAAGACAATTAAAGGAAGATATTTCCTTGACTCAAAAAGCCGGTTTCCTTCCCACATGAAAGTGCTTGTCTACAGTCAGCCAGGGAAATTGATCCTCCAAGAGGAATTTGAGATACCTGATTCGTAATGGGCGAAGCCTGGGCGTGGATTCTTTACCTTGAACCATACCTCCTGTAGTCTGATGACGCATCCGCATATGCGAGCTCTAGCAGATCTTCCCATGGATCACTCTTTTTTATGTCCACCAAGATCTCCTGCTCCGGGCCAAGAATGACCCCGTTCTGCCGCCTTATTTCTGCCAGAAGGAGACAATCTTCCAACACGATCCGGTACTTGTTCTTGAGCTCGTCAAGGACAACGGCCTTGTATCTTTCTCCCAGATGCTGGCCAAGGAATTTCAGGATCCAATAGCGAGTGCGCTTTCGCTTTACAATGGCAAGGCCCTTCACCACAGGCTCAACAGAGGTCCTGATCTCTTCCAGGTTTTCCTCATCATAAATGGGGCCCTTTCCCATGAGAAAACTGCTAATTTGACGCTGAACCACAATATCAAGGTATCGCCTGATGGGAGAGGTTACCTGGGTATAGACGTCCAGGCCTAATCCACTGTGGGGACTTGGGGCTGTGTCTATGTAAAGGGGGTGTAACTTTCGGCGCTGCTGAAAGACATAGTAAGTGTATGTCGTTTCCTGTGCATCCAATTTTTCAGTCGTTTCTTTTTGGGTCCTGAATAGAACGGGCAGTTTGTTCTCTGCGCAAAAACGGGCCGCTAACCAGTTGGAGAGGATCATAAACTCCGATACAATCATCCTTGATGGGGTGTTTTGGTCAACCAATTCCAGAGAGAGTGATGAGTCGGGATTGAACCTCACCTCTACCTCGGGAAGTGAAAGGCTGAGTGCGCCCTGGTCAACCCTCTTCTGACGGAGGTGCAGGCAGAGCTGATACATTTCTTTGAACGGGCCCTCCTCCGAAATCAGGGCTTCGTTTACTTCATCATAGGTTAATTGTCGCTGGACCCTAATCACACTTCGCACAAAGCGGTAGTCGAGAAGAGTACCGCTCTTGTCAAACCTGGTTAAGAGTGAGATAGCTTGTCGGTCGCATCCTTGTTTCAGGCTCAGAGTGTCCTGGGATAGGTCTGGAGGGATCATGGGTATTTGTCTTCGCGGCAGATAGAGAGATGAGCCCCTCTCAGCCGCCCCCCTTTCAAGGATGCTCTCCTGTGAGATGACCCCAGTCACATCTGCAATGTGTATTCCTAACTCAAAGATGTCACCGACCATTTCAAGACTCAATGCGTCGTCGTAGTCACGGGTGAGCGGCCCATCAATGGTCATAGTAGGTAAGCCCCTCAGGTCCTCACACCCTTCAAAAGACGTCTTTTCCTTGGCCAAGCGGGACGACTCTTCCAGTTGTCCCTTGGTGAAGGAGGTTTTAATGCCTAATCGAAGGATCTCCAGGTTCTCGTCCTCGTCCCATATGCCAAGCCTGAAGAGCAAGTTTCTGGAATTCCGTATATCGGATATGCCAGCCCTTGAGAGCAACTCCTTGCCGTATTTGAAATCAGGTGCCTCATTCCCGTGCAGGGCCAGTTGAATAAGGGTATCAATTATATTTTCCTTACAGGAGGGCTCCTCAGGTTTTTTGCCTTGCCAGACGGCATTTAACCAGACGCTTCCATCCCCAAGCCTTTCTTCCTTCAGGGCCTCTTCCTCTCTTTGTCTTACGATCTGTTCGACTTTTTCCTCGGAATTTGGCCGAAATAGCCCGTCTTTCATCTTGAAATATAGGTGGTCTTCAAAGAGTGCCCGCACCAGAGCGGAGAAATGGTCATCGGTTGCGGTTTCACCAAAAACCAATTGGGAAAGATATTTGTGGTCGAAGCTCTCTTGTTCGTCTTTGGTCAGTTCCCAAAGTTCCTGCACGTCAACCTGGCCCTTGAGTCTGTATCTCTTCTCTTCCGACTGCCTAAGCCTTTCCAGCAGATCTTCCCTTGGCCTAGAGATATCAACTGTAGAGCCCGTGATGAGAACCGCCCTTTTTTGGGAGATGTTGACTTGGCGGTTTGATGGGGTCAGCAAGAGCAGTCTATTGCCCTTATCTTGCAAGCATAGGGTGCATACAAATTTGCCCCGATCAATGTACTCTATTATCTTCCCCTGGCTCATATCAAAGTTTGATGATTCTTTCTTGGACTTTGTTTTAGTACTTTATAAACAAATTTGCGCTCACAACGGGCAGAAATTGTTTTTGAATTCAAAAAGTGTGGAGTGACTAAAGTTTACCCCGTTAAATGCGAAGCCTATTTAACTGGGGTGATCTAAAATGCCTAAAGCCCGCCCCGGCCTCCGGCTCGTAGCGCCTACGGCTCGGAGAGTGCAACCCGATCTTTACTTTTGCATAAGTCTGCTTATCATTACGCTCGTAAGTATTATGCAATGGAGCTAACAAGCCAGGTCTGGGCCAGGGTTGCGGAATTTTATCAATTTATAAACAGACGGAGCGTAGCGACTCATTAACCCTGGCTCACTTCAAATTTTAATGCACTAGTCACTTTCCTTGTTTATATGGGTCAGAAATTTAGGGATTGAGGAATTGAGGAATTAGAACAGGATCTTGTCCTCAATTCCCGAATTCCCAAATTCGCAATTCCATAATTCCGGCTTGTCCGGGTTAGTGTACTAACAGGTCGCACAGGTTCTGTCAACAAACATAGGGTCCTGGAAAATGTCCAAGGCCAGTCATGCCACGTCAGCCTTCCGGGGAGCAACTCGAGAAAGTCGGGACACGCAACTGGCCTTTTTATATTGTAAGACAAAATGTGTCGATTATAAAATATAACGGGTCATTTTTTACACAATTTCTTTTGGGGTATTAATATCTAAATTTGGTTAACATGCTGATTTTTCATATAATTTATGATTCGATAACTGGGGCGCCGGTTCTCGCATGATTCTTGCAAGCAAGCGAGAACAGCATTTGGAATTTCGGGAGGGCACACAGTGGGAGAAACGCTAAGTATTCATGACGCTCAGAATATCATGCGAGAGGATCAGCAATTGCTCGACAAGACCGTTGCTGAACTGAAAAACAATGTGGCCTTAAGCTTATTAGATTTATTGGATCCCGACCAATGTGAAGAACCATGTGATGATAGATTGTCCGATGGTTAGTCGCCCCATCCCCCTCATCCATCCAAGTACCTTCGTTACCCGCTTTTCTTTGCTCATTTCTTTCTTTCGCTTAGACTCTTAAGGTTGGCGTGAGCAATCAATTTCCAGCCGCTTGTGGTCTCCAAAAAGAGAGTTAGTCTTGGTGCCGGCTTCTTTGAGAGCCGCATTCCTTTAAGGGTCTCCTCGACTGAAACTAAGTAGGTAGCAACGATGACCGGTCCGTTCCGGGTTACTTTGAGGTTGCTTACGATATAA
>JAUUVE010000108.1 GCA_030589715.1 Desulfobacteraceae bacterium
TCAAAACGAGCAGAAAATGTTCCAGAATATCCTGCATTTTGCGTTGGCGAATCAATTTAGGAATTCAGGGATTTAGGGATTTCGGGATTCCTCAATTCTGCGTTGGTTCACCCCGGGGCTTGCTTAAGGATTATCTTAAAGTCTATAAGGAGATGTAACAATGGCCGGCAACAGAAAAAAGACAAAAAGGATTCGTGCCAGGAAAAAAGCGCCCAATAAGGCCAACTTGAAGGCGAACTTCCAGCGTATTCAAAAGAATACCAAAATCCTCAGAGAGTTGGCCTCCAATGAAGAGGCATAATAGCCTTGAGCCAGTGCATAGTTAGTGCCTGAACCAAAAGGCCGTTCAGGCACGAGTTTGGCGTCCGGCCTGTAAGGGCTTACGCCCCGGAGGGATTTCGGCCTGCCCTGGTGCGACTCATCTGGAATACTGCCGGACTGTTGTTGTAACACTTTGGAAATGAGTGTTATACAACCCGAGCGCCATAAGCCAGGTCTGGGGCAGGGATTTCGGATTTCGGATTTCGGATTTCGGATTTCGGATTTAAAAAAGAAGTGATTTTAGCATATTGTGGTCTTGTGGGGAGGGTGGTGTCTCCATGGCCTGCGCATTGGAGATGTTGTAGAAGAGGGCGTTAGGCTTAAGGCGGAAGGCTTTAGACTCAAGGTATAAAGCTTCACCTCACCCCTTATGCCATTCGCCCTGAACCCCCTCTATTCCAAATATTTGGCGCTCTTCAATCTCTGGCCTATCCGATATTCTATATGCAGCCTGTTCACGGGCCTGATCTCGCAGATCATTTCATCAGTCAACCCCAGCACCTCAGCTCTCTCCAGTTGGGATGATTGCATCATCCTCAAACCCCTTACACTCTCCGGACCAAGTCGGGGAGTGAGCCTGGACTCCTGCCCGCACTTAAGACAGGCAATTCTCCCTTTTCGAGGTTCAAAAACCGCATCTCCCTGGCCGGTATAAGGCCTCCCGCACCTGCAGCACTTGTCAAGATCAATCCCATATCCCCCCAGGGCCATGGCCCTTGCCTCAAAAAAGATGCGGAGTATGTCACCTCTCTTGCCCTCGCTTATGGCAAAAAAGGACTCCTTCAACAACCCAAACATCTTCCCGTCCACTACGGCCAGGGGAAAGAGGATCTCGGTGAGCTCAGTCATGTAGCTCGCCAGGGATAAGGAGGAAAAATCGGATCTGAGCCCCGGAAATGCGTGGACCAGTTTGCACGAATGGAGGAAATAGAGGTCCCCCTTCCTTTTCAAATCATATTCCAAATTTGTCAGGCAAAATAGGTCCAGGCAATTGGAAAAGCGCCTTCTGCTTCTCCGTGCCCCTTTGGCCACCCCCTTTAATCGACCTTTGTCAGCGGTGAAAAAACTGACCAAGAGATCCGATTCACCGAACTCCTTGATCCGTAAGGTAATGGCCGGGGAAATATGGGTACTCATTGCCAGTCTTTAAGTATCCTCTCTGCCTTGTGGTGAGCCTTGTGCAAGGACTCCTCCACCTTTCGGCGGTACTGCTCCATCTCTATTGGGTCGGATGTCTTTGAAAAAAACATGGGCTCATCCAACAAAATTACCTGGCGTGCAAAGGGTAGAGGCAGATACACCTGATTCCACGTTTTTTTGAACACAAACTTTCGCGAAGTGGCCACGCCCGCCGGAAACAGGGGCACGCCCGTTTTTTGCGCCAGCTTGACGATGCCCATCTTGCACACCCCCCGCGGCCCCCGAGGGCCATCCACCGCCAGGACAACGCTGTGGCCACCCCGTAGTGCCTTGATGAGGGCCAACAACCCTCCAACTGCACCCCGGCTGGATGAACCACGGGTGATCCGGTAGCCTAAGGCACGTGTCGCCTTGGCCATTATCTCGCCATCCCTCGACTGGCTCACCAATAGAGTGACTCCAACACGCCCAAAGTGTGGGATAAGGGCCATCTCATCACCATGCCAATGGGCAGCAGCGAAGTTGGGGAAACGTTTTGTCTTCTCCAGTCCAACAACCCGGGTCCGAACCAGACGCGACCAAAACCGCAAGGCATTGGCCGCCCAAACGGGCCAACGATCTTCAAACCAGCGCTTGGAAAAATCAGGAATCACAGGATATCTTTCAGGACAGTCGAAAAATAGTTTACACTCTCTTCTTCCAGCAGTTTGGAAGTGAAACTTGAAACTTGAAACTTGAAACTGAAAGGTTCAACATCCAAGCATAGTCAATTTTTCTAGGGTAATATGTATACAGGCCTGCGGCACACCTCTCCTTCGAACAACGGGTCTTCATGTTCACCGAACCTGCCGATACATTATGTAGGACGACATTATATATGCCGGCCCGCAATGGTTCTTACGGTGATACTTCCGTGCCTTCGGTTGCGCCCCCTGCCGAGATATACCATGATGCACCCGACTCACTTTGCATGGCACGAGGGGTATGCGGTTTTCTGAAAAATGGTCCAAATGGATCAACACTCGATTCCCAAGTTTCAAGTTTGAAGTTTCAAGATCCATCGGCTGAATCTCTACAATACCTCGGTAGCATCGCTGGGGCAAGAGATCCTCAGATCATCCCCCACAAAGAGATGCCTGTCTTTCACTTCCTTTCTTGACAGAATGATGTTGAGAGGCACCCCGATATCCGCTATTGCCCTTACTCCGTCATGTTCGTATATCATCTGTATCACTCTTCCAACAAAGATATTTTCTTCGGGCCCCGGCCCTTGATCAGGGAAAATCATGATCTTCATGGGATCGATTGAGAGTTTCACGTCTCCTGTCTTGTCTGTTCTTACCGGGAGCTTTATCTTGTCATGAATCAGGCACGATCTATTTCCATGTCCATCTGTGGTAATTCTTCCATTGAATATATTTTGAAACCTTTGAGGGGCTATTCTCCCTTCAAAAAGGGAGATTACCTTGTAAGAAAGCCTTGAGGCCTGAGTGAGATTATGGGTGGTGAACATAACCGAAATCTCTTTTTGGGAATTTATTTCCCTGATTATGTTTTCTATGTCAATCTGGCTCTCTGCGTCAACACTAGAGGTAGGTTCATCAAAGAGCATCACTTTCGGAGAACAGACCAGGGCCTGGGCAATGGCAACCCTCTGGGTTTCTCCGCCTGACAGCTTATGGGCCTCGGCATCCACAAAATCGTGCATTTTCACCAGATCCAGGGACTCCCTGATGAGCATACCCCTTTCTCTCTTGGAAACCCCCCTTATCTTGAGGCCAAATTCCAGATTCTTATAGACACTGGTCGTAAAAAGGACCGGATCCTGCTGGACCATAACAATCTCCCGGCGTAAGGATGTCAAGTTGTCCCCAATAAAATCGATACGGGTGTTTTCATATCTGATCTCGCCGGTTTTCGGGGGAACGAGTAGGGCCAGGATCTCAAGGAGTGTTGTCTTTCCCGATCCATTTGGTCCCAGCAAGGAGTATATTATGCCCCTTTCGAGAATCAGCTCCGGTATATCCAGGACGGTCCTATCCCCGTAAGTCTTTTTGAGATCTTTGACTTCATAGAGCATCAGGCCCCGCTTCTCCCCTGTATGTATTTGAAAAAGATATTTATAGTAAGGCTTATAAGAAGGAGAACCATTCCAAGGGCCACCCCGAGTACGAACTCTCCCTTATCGTATTCAAGGGCCATGGCCGTTGTCATGGTGCGGGTATAGCCCTTGGCGTTGCCTCCCAGCATCATGCTGATGCCTATCTCTGAAATAACCCTTCCAAAGGCGGCTATAACCCCCGCGATTATGCCGAAGCGCGTCTCCCTAAAGATGACAAGCGCCGTCTGTAGCGGGCCGGCCCCCAGGGTCATGGCCGTTTTCCTGTACCTTTCATCAACCCGGCTTGTGGCTGCGATGGTGAGGGAAGTCACGATTGGGAAAATGAGGATCACCTGCCCTATGACCATGGCTGTCTGGGTATAGAGAAGATCGAGAATTCCCAAAAGCCCTTTCCTACAGATAAAGGCATAAACGAGGAGCCCAACAACGACCGTCGGTAGCGCCATCAAGGAGTTCAGGACAATAATGACGGCCCTCTTGCCTCGAAACTCTTTAAAAGAGATCATAAAGCCCGTGGGAATACCCAAAAGACTGGCTATCAGTGTTGCGCTGAGGCTCACCTTAAGTGAGACATAGATGATAAAATAGACATCGGGATTGAACGACCATAAGATCAGAATTGCCGACAAAAAACTGTCTATGAGGAAATCCATAAGGTGATCCTTTGAAACTAACGATTACGAGATTACTTTGAACATGGTCTATCTTGCATCCGGAATGGCATCCGGGTAAAAGGCCTGTTTTCCCTGGATCTTGAAGTTTGCAATAAGGGCCTGGGCCTTTGGAGACACCAGCCACCTGGCAAAACGTTCTGCCAGCTCGTATTTGACGTGAGGATACTTTTTCGGACTGATGGGGATGATCCCGTACTGGTTCAAGAGTCTGGGGTCCCCCTGGCACAGGATTTCAAGATCCAGCCCCTGTTTTCTGCCATACTTGTACTTCAAATAGGTCCCCCGGTCAGAGAGGGTGTAGGCACGCTTTTCTTCGGCGTATGTCAGGGTCTTGCCCATGCCCTGTCCAACGGAGAAATACCATGCCCCAAGCCCCCCGGGGTGCCTGAAAGAGAGACTTCGCTTCTTTCCTTTTTTTATAATCAGGGTGGTCTCCTCCTCCAGTTTTATACCCGTGCCCCCCCACAGGGCCTGTTCTTTTGTATATGTTCCACTTTCGTCCCCCCGGGAAACAAACTTGGCCCTTGCCCTGGCAATACCCTTCAAGGCGGCAACTGCGTCCTGTTTTCCCTTGATTTTTGCCGGGTCAGAGGCAGGCCCGAGTATCACAAAGTCGTTATGCATCACCCCCAACCTGTAAGCACCGTTGCCATCGGCTACAAAGGCCTTCTCCCTCTCCTTGGCATGCACAAATATGATGTCCACGTTCCCGTCTAAGCCGTCCCGCAGGGCGGCCCCCGTCCCCTTTGCAAAGACCTTTACATGAATACCGGTCTCCTTGGTAAACTCAGGAACCAATACATCCAGGAGTCCGGAGTTTTCCGTACTGGTGGTGGTAGCCATCTTGATGGTCTTGGGATCGGCCAAGCCCAAAGAGGGGCTATATAAAGCGAAAAAGAAAAGCAGGATGAGAAGACGCATTTTAGCCTTTCGCCTCCTGCGGCAATACCATTTTTCCACACAGGCTCAGGTCGTAACCTGCCAGATCCTCCGCCTGTTCCCTAAACGCTCCTTCGTGTAGGAAGTTCATAAACAGCTGTACCCCTTTTTCAAAAAATCGGTCTTTGAGAATAAGGAAATCAAAGCGCTCCCAGCGCAGCGGGATAAAATCAAGATCCAGCAGGCCCGCTACAGCCCTGATGGCCGGACCTATGTCTGCCCTGCCTGAGAGCACCTCCAGACCAACATCCAGGTGTCGCTGCAACTCCCGGTGATACCCTTCGATCTTATCCCCTTCAATGCCTGCCCTCTTAAGCTCTCTGTCAAAAAGCAACCGGGTTCCGGTGCCTAAAGGGCGGTTGACGATCTTCAGATCAGGACCTGCCAGATCCTCCACTCCCTCAATCCCTCTAGGGTTTCCTTTTGCCAACAGGAGGCCCTGCTCCCTCTTGCAAAAGTTTATCACCCCGGGCAACTGGCCCAGTTCTTCTTTGGCAAAACCTAAGTTGTACTCCTGATTGTTTTGCTGCAGCAGATGACTTGTCGCTATATGGCAAAGATTGCGCCTGAGCGCCCGGATCCCCCCGAGACTCCCCAGATTCCCGAAGACCGCCACATGGTCCGGGTGGAGGCGATTGAAAAGCGAAATCATCTTGTCCAACAGGATATCATTGCTCCCTCCTATTATGAGCAGCCCCTCATAGGCGGGCAAAGGATCCGTTGTCTTGGGGTAATTAATTGTCTCATTTTCCAGCCACTGCTCTACAAGGTGAAGGGGAAAGAGCCACTTCCCCGTGACCTTGGTAGCCGGAAGCCCCTTTTCTGCGATGAGGGCATAGACCATCTTTTCGTTAATATTTAGAAATTGTGCAACTTCCCGGGTGCTAAGAAGCCTTATCTCTCCCATCCCTTACCACCTCCGTGAGCAAGAATCCGAGTCCAGCCTCCGTCCCATAGGGTCTACGGCCTCTCCGAGGCGTAGGCTCTTTACGAACCGGAGGCCGGAAGCCGGAGGGAGGACGTGTTTTTCTATTTCAGAATAAGAATTAGAGCATTTTTGTAATTATAAGTCAATAGCAATCTTTTCGGAGTACAAAAGGACCTTATAATTACCCATAATTACCTTTAGAGACATCATGCTGGTCATCCCATCAAAAATCGCCTGCCATCAGGAGAGCGAACACCTGACAAGAAACCAACAAAAAGCTTATCCGTTATCCGAACCCTTTGTGTCGACCTGTTTTTTGTTACAATATCAAGCGGTTACGATTGATCATCGGTTATCGTGTCGGATCTACCGGGGGTTAGGGGGAGACGCTCTTGCCGGTTTTGTGACATATTTCCTCTTGACATGTGACTCTCTTTGCACATATAGTTTCAGGGTTAGGATAATTTGGCAGTTGATTATTCTGATACCTCGGATAGTTACGGCACCACCATCTTCCCAAGTTTGTTCTAGATAGGTCAAGCCGGGCGACAAAATCCTGGGCTATCTGCCACCTCATTGTTTCACGACCTTTCCTGACAATTCTCAAGATGTTTCTTCA
>JAUUVE010000381.1 GCA_030589715.1 Desulfobacteraceae bacterium
ACTTGACCATTACCAGTATCATTGCCAGAAGGGTGAGCGCCTTGGCGAGATCCTGGAAAGAACGGACATGGATTGGTTATATGCACCTGCGAATTTGCCCCTTTGCCCTTGACAAGAGTCGTTATGCCTAGTAAAAAATTAAGAGGTGGCCCAGAGATCCATATAACCTGCGCACCATTGATTAGGTGCCCCCATCCTGTTTCTCTACTAAATGCAGCTGTCTCATTGCTGCTTGTCTCCTCGTGCACAGCGATTCACTGTCATGAGAGACCTATTCTGAGGAGTGGAAAACCGATGAAATGCCTGAGGCCGATTCTTTTGATCCTTGCTTTTACTTTTGTGAGTGCTTGCGCGGTGGTGGACACAGCCACACAAAAGATTTCCTCCCTAACAGGAGGCACTGAGCCCAGAACATATTACGTGGGTGTACCTGATCTCAAATTATACCCGGAACCTCGGTTCTCCAAGGAGCATATTGCCAAACTACCTCTTAACGAAAAGTTGGTTCGATACAAGGTGGAAAGGGGTTTTGCCTATGTAAAGGTGGCAAGCACAGGTCAAGCAGGCTGGGTTAACAACGCACATCTCATAGGGAGAAAGGCCGCCCCCAAGAAGGCCACTCCCCAGGAGGGTACCCTGCAAGGGGGTAGTCCAGAAAAAGGCCTGGCCAAAAAGAGCCCACCTGAAAAGGACCTTATAGAAGCGCCGTCACAACCTAATCCCGAAATAGAGCGTCATGATGCCTCCATCTTTGATGCCTTCTAGGTCCACCAGTGTGATCCTGCTTGTCCCCATTTTTCTCCTTTTCCGAATTTAGTTAGCTTTGCTTGGCAGATATCCTAACAGCCCATGACAACGTGCGATAATCCACCCAATGGGAAGGTAAAAAAGACTTCCAAACGGCTCGGCTCAATCTCCGGGACTTACACCCGACCCAAGAAGACCGTTAGGGATTCATTTATTGATCTCCTGTCAGTGGATGAGTCACGCAAGGCAACGGTTCTGGACGACATTGCCGTTGGTTCCACTCCCAAAACCACATACTATTTACTCCTAACCATATCAGTCCTCATCGCTGGCTTTGGACTGCTCACCAACAGTCCGGCCGTAGTCATCGGGGCTATGCTTGTTTCGCCCCTGATGACGCCCATCTTTGGCATCTCTCTGGGACTTGTCCAGGGGAACGTGTCCCTGTTACGCAAGGGCCTAATAGCGGAGTTCGGCGGGGTTTTTCTTGCCATTGCCGCTGCCGCGGTCCTGGGCTTTTTGCCCTTTGCCCAAGAGGTTACGCCGGAGATGCTTGCCCGTACCAGTCCGACATTGCTTGATCTCCTTGTGGCCACACTGGCCGGAATGGCCGGTTGTCTGGCCATGATAGACGAGCGGATAAGCCCGGTACTGCCCGGGATCGCCATGGCCACGGCCCTGACCCCCCCTCTGGCTGTCTGTGGGTTGTGTCTTGCCTTTGGGGCCTTTGACGGGGCATGGGGGGCCTTTCTGCTCTTTTTTGCCAATTTTCTGGCAATCTTAGCGGTTTCAGCGTTTCTGTTTATTGTGGCTGGTTTTGTTAAACTTGAAGAAATGGGTTCGATGTTTAACATCCTCAAGAGGCTCTCGGGACCCGCGATCGGATTGATATTTGTAACCGTTTTACTGACCCATGCCCTGGTGGGAATCGTCGGAGAAAGGCGCACCACAAAGACTATCAAGGGCATTATTCAAAAAGAGCTCTCCACTGAACCGGCCACATTTATCGAAAAGGTCATATACAAACGGAACGGTGATAAGATTGCTATCTTGGCTATGATAACAACGCCCCGGGTGTTGTCCCCTGGGAAGATTAAAGAGATCCAAAACATGCTGAATGATCGTCTGGATCTGAAGGCAAATCTTATTATGCGATGTAATATCACCAAAGATATTTCGTCCACCGGGTCAGCCAGCGGTGTAATGGGTCTAAATCTGGACGGCGAATTCATCACGACCAAACTGCATCCCAAGGTCAAACGCCTTCAAGTCGCAGAGCAGGTCCTAAGAGAAATCCTGGAGGAGTATCCCGGCGTTTATCTTGAAACCATAGACCTGCTCCAGCTTGGACATGATGCCATCCTGGTTGCCAGCATAAGCGGTTCGCGCTCCCTTACCCCCTTTGAGGTTACCCAGTTTCAAGACGCGGTCCGAGAACGGGTGGGTGATACGCGGGTCAGGTTGTTGGGACTCTCCGACCATATGGGGGACGTGACCAGTAAAGGCCGAATCCTGTACGGTCGGGCGCACTTCAATGATTACTCTCTTGATGAAAAGGCCATACAGGACCGTTTGGAACGTGAGATCAAGGGCGGGATCATGCGGATCAAGGATATGTATGCGCCGAACGTTGATGCCGTCAAGAGAAATGGGAAATGGTCGGTGAGGGCAGAGGTGGTCGGTCCAAGGGTTCTTATGCCGTCTGAAGTGAAGTCCATTGAAAAGAGGGTATCCAAGGCCACCAATCAAGACGTGACCCTGCACGCCTGGTGCCGGGTTGAACTCATGGTAACAAAAAGCCATTACACTTCCATTGAAGACTTCACCAAGGAACAGGTTGAGAAACGACAAAGAAAGAAACAGCAGCGGAAAACACCCTGATTTCCTGCCTCACTTTTCAACCTGCGGTCATGCCTTTTGATCAATTTTACCTCCTTCCTATCCCAGGTCGGCTCCAGGATCTGCGCATATGACCCCCACTGAAAGGCCCACCACTTCAGCCCTTCATTCATACGACTACATTTTTGGGTGTCAAGGAAAAGCGGGAATTTGAATTGACTAAAATCATGCCCCCTGCAACAATTACAAGGTACTTCGGGTCTACTTGGTGCCTGAACGAAAACCATGTTCAGGCACGATTTCGGATTTCGTATTGCGGATTGCGGATAAGAAAACAAAATAATTCCAGAGTGTTGAAAATGCCTGAGCTTAACTCGAAATCTTTATATCAGGCTTTTCGGTCAGGCACTACTTAGAAAGA
>JAUUVE010000269.1 GCA_030589715.1 Desulfobacteraceae bacterium
ACCTGGATGAGTGTGATATCCTTGAATACCTTGCAGGGGATCCGGAGACAAAAGCAATTTTTGTGTATCTAGAAAGCTTTAAAAGAGCAAGACGCTTTATTGAAATAGCCAGAGAGGTGACACGAAATAAACCAATCATCTTTTTAAAGGGGGGAAGCACCCCGGAGGGCGCTCGAGCTGCCGTTGCCCACACGGCCGCCCTAGCATCCGATGATCGGATCATACAGGGAGCCATGAGACAGGCAGGCATTGTTAGTGTCAGCAAGTATTCGCATCTATTCCTTGCCGCCAAGGCCCTGTCCTTTATGCCGCTTCCCAAGGGAAACCGCGTGAGCTTTCTGGCGCCTTCCGGGGCCATGCTTGTCGTCATGACCGATCTATGCCGGGATCGCCTGGGGCTGGAAGTCCCCGACCTCGAGGAGGGAACCCGGCAGCGTTTGCAGGAGATCAGTCCTCCCTTCATTCGGATGCGCAACCCCGTGGACATCTGGGCCTCCGCCACAGTCTACGGGGTCGAATTCGGTTACAGAGAGGGGATGGAGGCGGTCCTCAAGGATCCCAATGTGGATGCCGTTGTGCCTATACTCTTGCTAACCACGGACACAGGTGTCCCTCCCCTGGACTTTATTGTAGATCTGGCCAGAAAATACCCTGAAAAACCGATCTACGTGACATTTAGTGGGGATAAAGAGCATATGGAGGCGGCCAAGGCATTCCTGGAGCCCAAAAGGGTACCCACCTTTCCATTAATCGAGGAGCCGTTCGAGATCCTTTCCATCTTGGCCCAATGCCGCCGGGCAATGGAACGGTCATGAAAGGGCCGTTTTAATCCAGGCCCCGGTGCCATTGACCCTGGGTTCGGTCAGCCACTAACTATTATGATATAAACATAAAGGGAGGATGATATGACAACCTATCTCAAAAAGGCCGAGGAAAGGCCTGAGCAAGACATTCGCGCCGTCTCTGACACTGTCCGTGAAGTCCTGGAAAGAGTCCAAAGCGAAGGAGAGGAGGCAGTACGTTATTATTCAAAGAAATTTGATGGCTGGGACCCCCCGAGTTTTAGGGTTTCACAGGATGAGATCGACAAGGCCCGCCAGAGCCTCTCCACTTTGCAACGGGAAGATATCGACTTCTGTCAGACACAAATCCGGAATTTTGCCCAAAAACAACGCGAGGTCATTGTTGGCTTTGAGGCGGAGACCCTCCCAGGGATACACCTGGGACAAAAGATCATCCCGGTCCAAGCGAGCGGTTCCTATACTCCGGGAGGTCGGTATCCCATGCTCGCCTCGGCCCATATGACCATCATAACCCCAAAAGTGGCCGGGGTGAGCCGTGTGGTTGCCTGTACCCCCCCCACAAAGGGAGAGGGGATTCACCCGGCCACACTTTACTCAATGGCTGCCGGCGGTGCCGATGAGATCTTTTGCAAGGGAGGGGTACAGGCACTGGCGGCCATGGCCTATGGTATGGAAGGTCTGGAACCGGTGGATATGGTTGTCGGGGCCGGCAATGTATATGTTGCAGAGGCCAAACGCCAGCTGTTTGGCAAGGTAGGGATAGACCTTCTGGCAGGACCTACCGAGATCCTGGTCTTGATCGATGAGACAGCCGATCCCTACATCGTGGCCGCGGATATCCTTGGGCAGGCCGAACATGACCCCAATTCGCGCCAGGCCCTCGTCTCTTTGTCCAGGGATGTTGCTGAAAAAACCATGGTCGAGGTGGAGGAGCAGTTGAAGACCCTTCCCACCCGCGAAGTGGCCGAGGTCTCATGGCGAGACAACGGGGAAGTCATCCTGGTCGACTCACCCGAAGAGGCGGTCCAGGTCTGTGACGCCTGGGCACCGGAGCATCTGGAAGTCCAAACAGAAGACTGGCGATACTATCTGGACAATCTCCGCAACTATGGATCACTCTTCCTGGGCGAAGAGACGACCGTGGCGTATGGGGACAAGTCCATAGGAACCAATCATGTTCTGCCAACCATGGAAGCGGCCAGATATACCGGCGGACTGTATGTTGGCAAATTCCTAAAGGTTGTCACCTATCAGTACGCCACCCGCGAGGCCTCGGCCAAGTTGGCCGCTATCTGCGAGCGCGCCTGCAACTATGAAAACATGCTTGCCCACGGGATCAGCTGTAAGGTTCGCGTGGAAAAGCATGGAAAGTAGGATCGCCTAGCAGGCGGTAAACCCGCCGTCCACCATAAGCACGGCACCGTTGACGAAGGTGGACGCATCTGAGGCCATGAAAATGGCCGCCCCCACCATCTCTTCCGGTTGTCCCATGCGGTGGAGGGGAATCCTGTTGGTACTCCATTCCACGAAATGGGGATCAGCCAGCACAGGGTCATTCATAGGAGTACGGACAAAGGCCGGTCCAATGCCATTGACATGTATGCCATATGGGCCCCACTCAGTGGCTAAACAGCGGGTAGTCATAAGCAGACCACCCTTGCTTATGCAGTAGGTTCCAATGCCGTGCTCGGCAACAAAACTGCAATTAGATAAGATGTTGATGATTTTTCCCTTCTTTCGCTTGATCATCTCCCGGCCTACTGCCAGGGCGAAGAAAAAGTTTCCTTTAAGGTTTATATCTATGGTGGTGTCCCACACTTCTTCGGTGGTATCCTCGATGGGGCCTTTGAAAAGCACCGCGGCATTGTTGACCAGGACATCGATCTTGCCAAAGGCATCCAGTGACCGGGAGACGGCCTGGGTGTGGAAGTTGAGATCCGAGATATCCCCCTGCTGCACCAGCGCCTGGACGCCTGCGGCAGATACCTCTTTCTCGGTTTCCTGAAGCGGTTCCGGTCTACGCCCAATCAGGACCACGTCTGCGCCCGCTTGGGCCAGACCGATGGCAATGGCCTTGCCGATACCGGTTCCTGCCCCGGTTACGATGGCTGACCTTCCGGTCAAATCAAATCCTTGATACTTCATGCTTCCCGCCCTTCTACGCTTCGCTATGGCCCCCTTCTGATCAGGGGTCGATAGAGCTCTGGGGATAAACCCCCACCACTGCAGTACCCAACTCATCTTGTGTCATGGTCAACATTAGAGGAGGCCCTTCTGTTTTGCCAATAGAAAATATAGTATTTTCCACGAAATACAATGAAAAACTTACCGAAATTGCTTTCCTGCAGGATCTATGCTAGAAAACCACGCCAGGTCTTTGTTGAGACAAAGTCGAGATAGCCGAAGTAGTAAGGAAATATCCTGACCGTTTCCTGGGATTTGCTGTCATCAATCCTCGTTGGTACCAGGCTGCAGTTGATGAAGTGGTCAAGGCCAAAGAGGAGCTCGGAATGGTGGGACTCAAATTTCACCCGGCGGCCTGCCATTACCATTCGGACTCACCCTGTGTTAACAAGATCATGGAGAAGGGTATCGAACTTGGATTTCCCATGCTATTTCACTGCGGCGCCGATGAATATTCTAATCCTTAAAACCTTGGCAACCTGGCCGCCAGGTTTCCGGAGGCGACAATAATTATGGCGCACATGGGCGAGGAGGCCTGGTTTGAAGGCATACCCACGGCCGGTGCATATCCGAACATCATTCTGGATACAACGGGTAGTTTCAACTGGTATCGCATCCTGAATTCTGCCATTGAGATGGTTGGAGAAGACAGGGTTGTATTTGGAATGGATTTTCCCGCTTACAACCCGGGCCCCGAGCTCGCCAAAGTCACCGAGGCCGATATCACCGAGGGGCAGAAGGCAGCAATCAAGGGCCCAGGTTCGGGTGACTATCGAGACGGTCCTGGATCAGGGTTTGCCCCAAGCTTATACGCCCGAGCTCTACCAGAAAAAGACGGAAACCGTTTTCCAGCACATTTATGACTCGTACTATGGGGCAGGGCGGGGGATTTATGCTGCGGCAGCGTAAACGAGGGCTCATCTATTCCCACTGACCCCATTCCCCCGAAGAAATAGAAAAGATGTTAACTGACAGCCAACAGCGGACTTGACCCTATTCTCAAGCTGACTGGAAGGGCTAGGCCCTCCATTAGCTTAATTCAGGATTCTGCCTTCCAAAAAAAATATCGCTTACCACTTGAGTTTGAAAATGTTACACGTGTATTATACGTGTATTAGCTAAGGAGGTATTTGTGATGCAGAAGAAACTCACCGTGACCATTGACGAGGAGGTCTATGATGGCTTGCGGGAAGTC
>JAUUVE010000163.1 GCA_030589715.1 Desulfobacteraceae bacterium
ATTGCAAGCGCGATATACAAGCTTGCTTTAAATAGCATAATGGGTTTTCCTATCTGGTAACGAACTTAGTTCGCATCGCTCACAATTGTCCTTCGGACTCCCCACCCACCGCGCGGGTCCCCAGTTTGGAATGTTGGAATACTATTTCCAATTAGACTTGGGATGATCGCTCAATATCTATATTTGAGAGGCAAAGACATTGCACGAACGGCACATCTTCATTTTTTCTTTCCAGTTTTCGTTAACCACACCCTCACATATAGTACCATTGACAAACCAGCACAGGGCACCTGCCTGAAACTCCCAGGCAGGGCATTTCTTTTTTCGCTCAGGAGGGCACCTCTTTATAGTCCAGCACGGCTTGTGGGACTTTTTGTCCCACCTGCTCGTGGTGACCAAGAAAAGAAGCTGCCGCTCCGCATGGACCTGTACTGATCGCCACCCCTGCTCATAGCTATGAACGGCCTTAACTGAAGTTCCGAGCAGCTGCGCTATCTCTTTTTGGGTCTTATTCAGCCTCTTGCGGAAATATACAAATTCTTCCCTATCCATCATAAACTCCTAATTTCTCTGGGGGACGGTGGGAAAAGCCAGGCGGATGCAATGGCTACTACATTGTGGCATGGCTGTCAAGAAAAAATGGGGCAGGAGGAAAGAGGTTTTTTGGCCTCACTATTCTGTGGATGGATCCATATGGACGATCACCTCGCCCACTTGTTCGAACTCTTCATCAAGGCACTCCTCCACCTTTTTTGCGATCCGGTGACCATGGGCCACACTGATGTCCCCATCGATCACCACGTGGAGAGCCATCTGATAGAGGCCGCCAGAGGTCCGAACCTTGAGATCGTGAACCTCAATGACTCCTTCGACGCGACGGGCACAGCCTCTGATCCGGGCCAGGACCTCGGGCCCGGGGGCCGAATCGGTAAACTCACGAATAGAGCCCCAGATGACTTCAAGACCCACCTTGGCTATAAGAAACGAGACCACGCGGGCCGCGTAGGCATCAAGGATATGCCAATCCGGCCTTATCTGGGCCCCCGTCACCCCCAATAGCACCGCCACTGAGGAAAAGGCGTCAGAACGGTGGTGCCAGGCATTTGCCACAAGGGCAATACTCTTGATGGCCCGCCCAGTGTGAATTGTATAGCGATAAAGGGCTTCCTTGATAACAATAGAGAGACCGGCGGCGCCCAGTGCCAGGCTGGTAGGGTGGTGCTCAGTGTGGTGGTAGATATTGAGGCCGGCCTCCGTTCCCAGATAGATTGCGGCCCCAAGGAGCCCTGTGCCGACCATGGCAACGGAAAGGGTTTCTAACCGCCCGTGACCAAATGGGTGGCCCTCATCAGGGGCCTTGCGCCCTAACCTGAGACCCACCAGCACTATGACATCGGTAAAGAGGTCGGAGACAGAGTGGACCGCATCGGCTATTAGGGCCTGGCTGTGGCCCAAGTGACCTGCAATAAACTTTAGGGCAATCAAGAAGAGATTGGCCAAGGCACCGATCAGGGTGACCTTACGGCCGACCCGGCCCTGATCTCTCATCATATGTTCTGAAATGCCCATATGAAACCCAAACTACTTTCAGCCAATAGGGGAGTATTGCACGGGTATATCTCCTTCACTTAGAGCCAGGGACGGCATGACCTTGGCCCAAACACCTGTAATTGGTGGGACTGAGAGGATCAAGGCTTTGCTGAGAGGGGCTGTGAAATGAGCTGATAGGGAGATTTTTTGGCCCGGCTCAAGGAATTCTCAAGCCTTGCCAAAAAACTCCTGTAACCCTTTGATTACTGTAACCTTTGAATCCAGTGACATATCATCGTCAAAGAGGAACTCCAACAAGAAAATCATCTTATAATCTACCGCTGATGTCTCATATTTCTGAAAAGAGCTGACCTTGACATCCTTCAGCTTTTTAAAATCATCGCCTTCAAATAACTGGTTCTTTTCCAAAATAAGACTGATTGCCTCCTTGGCATCTTCGGCATTCTCTAAGACAATTTCTATCCCATCAAGCTTTTTAACCGTCTTGACGATCTTTTCACTTTCAACCTTGATTTTCATTGCGCTATCTGCTCCAGGTTATTTTTTCATCTTGCTCTTGTAGAACTTGACAAGGCCCAGCACGTCTTTCGCCACAAAACGCCCGATTGGGCCCGAACTGTAGCAGGCAACTTCTACTGTGTTGTCGGGGCGGATGAGAAAACCTGTGGCATGAATATAGTTCCTGCCCCCATCGTAATAGGCCCCTGTTATTTGGGATGTCTCCTCTGAATTCATGCCGTAAGCAACAGGGTAAGTGATCCCCGTCTTCTCAACGATTTCTCTTCCCTTTTCAATGGGGTCTACAGAGCCTGCAATGATCTGAATCTGTTCCGACTCAAACTCCCTTGACAATGCCTGGAAATCAGCCAACTGCTGAATACAAAAAGGTCACCAGTAGCCACGATAGAACAGAATAACGCCGTACCCCTCGCCGGTCCCTTCAGGGAGCGTGAGGGTATTGCCGGATACCAGTTGGAGATGCGTCTCGGGAAACGTATCATTGGCGTCCAAGCATGCTGAACCGACTCTTCCCATGTCTTGCTCCTTTCTTTTTGTGTCGCATTTGGGTTTTCCCCTGGTTTTACAGGGCCACACGTTCCGCCCGTCAGGTATCTTTCTGAGCGAAGGAAATCGATGTGACGGTGCATCTCCCCTGCCTTCGATCTGGCAGGGAGCCCCACCTGAAGCCGAGGATATTATTCAAGTAATCAGTTTCTCCCCCATTCTTGACCTCCTTTTCCCTAAGGTCCTGCTAAGGGCTCAAAAGATCCTGGGCGTTGAGCAAAGAGCGCGTGATGGCAAAAACGGGCCTTTTTATTCAGCGCTGGAAAAGTTATTGATTTTTCTAGCATGTTATGGCACTTGGATCAACATGAAAAAGAGAAGAAGCCGGAAGTCCTTATGGCGAATCAGGTAGCCCTGGATGACATTGATCCCGTATTCCGGAAACTAACACCATAACACCTTGAAATAGCGATAGATTCCAATTCCTGTGAAAATTATAGCCCATAAAAATGCCTGTACAGCACCTACATAATTTGAGGTATTTAGGGCGCCGGAATATAATTTTTCGGAATACGGGATTGATACGAATATCTGAGCATGTACTCCATAAGAGAATTCATAAATAAGAAGACGATCATAGTTGGTGAGGTCAACACTGGCAAGACAGCTTATCTGAATAATATACTAGATAAGTTCTTGGAGGAAGGTCCCACAGATCTTTCGGTGATCGACATGGCCCCTCAAAGCATAAAGGGTATTGGTGGTAAGATGAGGCTGGAAAAGCCAAATTCCATAAGATATTTGACAGCAAAGATAGTGGCTCCCAGGCTTATGGGAGGGTCTCGAGAGGAAGTTGAGGCCTTAGCTGAACAAAATGCCTTATCGATCGATCATATCTTCTTACAATACCTGAAGAACCCGAGTAAGGTCCTCTTTATAAACGACGTCTCCATCTACCTTCAGGCGGGAGACCTCGATAGGCTCCTTTCACTTCTTAATTCAACACCCACTGTGATCATGAATGGCTATTTTGGTCATAGCCTTGGGGGAGGGAAATTGGGAGAGCGAGAGCGGCAGGAGATGGAGGCGCTCAAAGAAAGGTGTGACAGGGTGATTTCCCTCCCCTCCTTAACCGAATCGGGAATTTCTCTACCATAAATTTCCTTGACAATCAGGGAACGAAATACTAAATGGACCAGCAATTCTCATCCTGAGGCTATGCACACGAAAGGTTTCCTTTTGGATACAAAAGAGCACAAGAATTTCAACCTCAGCCCCTCCCCTGCCCCAATTGAGGCCGACTCTTCAGCCCCGTCTCGAAAGGGCAATAGACTCAATTTCTATCCTTTTGCTTTTACATTTATAATTATGTTTGGGATCTGGATCCTGCTTTCAGGCAAATTTGATCCCTTCCATCTTACTCTCGGGCTCATCTCTTGCGCGATCGTATCCTACCTTTCATCTGATCTTTTATTCCCATCCTTAAAAATAAGGGGTTTTTTTGGTCAATGGCTCCGATTCATTAAATATATTCCCTGGCTGATGATCCAGATCATGAAGGCAAATCTTCATGTGCTTTACCTGACCTTCCATCCAAGGATGATGGAACTGATTGACCCGAAGATTGTTAGATTCCGAAGCAGATTGAAAAGTGACCTGGCCCTAGTTACCTTTGCCAATTCAATAACACTAACTCCCGGGACCATTACGGTTGATGTATCGATACATGGAGATTTCAGGGTCCATGCCATTGACAAGGCGTCAGGCGATCCCCTGCCGGGTGAAATGGAGGAAAGGATCGCAAGGGCATTTGGAGAGACCTGATGGACAGTGTTTTTCTGTATTCCGGCCTTTACTTGGCCTTTTTAATGATATTCCCTTTGTACCGAGCCCTGCGCGGGCCGACAGTCGTTGACCGCATGCTTGGAGTAAATGCCATTGGCAGCAAGACCGTCGTTTTGCTGATACTCATCGGCCTTATCTTCAACCGGGTGGACATGTTCGTGGATATTGCCTTGGCATACGCCATGTTAAACTTCATCGCGGTGCTGGCGGCCTCAAGATACTTCCATAAGCGCAAAGGCCTCTATGATGAACTACAGTAAGGGCGGGAGGATCTTTAAATGGATATTATTGTATGCCTGTTTTTGTTTGCAGGGCTATTTTTCTTCACCGGTGGATCTGTTGGGATCCTGCGTTTTCCGGATTTTTACTCCCGGCTGCATCCGGCCGGCAAGCTGGCCACCCTAGGCTCCTTTTCCGCTATCGCCGCCCTGGCCCTCTTTAACCTCCATCAGTTTTCTCTGGCTGCCTTGCTGACCAGTGTCAAGATTCTTTTGCTCGTGGTCTTTGTGTTTCTCACCAGCCCCACGGCCACTCACGCCATTGTGGACGCCGGGGTCAGGGCCGGTCTTACGCCCTGGACCAAAGGGGAAAAGAGGAGATAGCATATGATCTGGCAGCTCGATCTGGTCATTCTCACCTTGGTGGTAATAGCCGGCATTGGTGCCATTACGGTAAAGGACCTCCTGGGGGCAGGAATCCTTTTTGGGGCCTACAGCTTTATGATGTGCCTGCTCTGGTCCATCATGGGGGCGGTGGATGTCTCTTTTACCGAGGCCTCCGTGGGAGCGGGTGCCAGCACAGTCTTTTTTATTGCGGCCGTTTTCCGAACCACAAGGAGGACAAAAGATTGAAGATCATAGGGCTCATTACCGCGGTCTTGACAGGCGCGTTGCTGATTTATGCCACAGCAGACTTTCCTTCCTGGGCAGACCCTGCCTCCCCGGCCAGCACCCATGTGGGGGCCCGGTATATAGAAAAGGCCGTAGAGGAAACATCAGTACCCAACATCGTCACTGCGGTCCTCGCCGACTATCGCGGTTACGACACCATGTTTGAAACAGCAGTCATTTTCGCGGCCGGTCTGGCATGCTTTTTCCTATTGCGCTCTAAAAGGGAAGGCCCTAAAGAGCGCCTATATCGCCACACCCTGACCGGTATAACGGTCCGCCTCAAAGACCAGAGGGAGATCCCGGTTGATCTAGACGAGTTTGAAAGAATCGACAGGATGTGGACCCCGCACGATTTGATCATAAAGACAGCGTGCCGGGTTGTGATTCCCTTTATCCAGCTTTTTGCACTCTATGTGATTGCGCACGGACACCACAGTCCCGG
>JAUUVE010000338.1 GCA_030589715.1 Desulfobacteraceae bacterium
AGGACGATATCATGAGGACCTGGCGTGGGGTCTTCAGGACCATTGCTTTCATTGAATCACTCCCTATCCTTTGACCGTGCGGTACCTGCCGGCATCATCACTCGACGATCTCATAGCCCGCAGACTGAAGGGACTTGCGGGTATAGAGAAAAACAAACTCGCACGGCTCCTCAAAGGGATTATAGGCCCAATGCACGGCTCCTCTGGGGACCCAAAGGGTATCCCCTTTCACTATTTCGGACTCTTGATCCTTTACACCCCCTATCAACCTGCCGGATAGGATATACATGACTTCCTCCGCGTCCTTGTGGACATGCTTCTTGTGAAAGGACATCTTAGGAGCAAATCTACAATAGGCAAAAGTGATATCTTCTGCTCCCACCCTTTCATCGTCAACGATCACGATGCGTGACGCATGTTCAAGGTCCTTGATGGGCTCATTTCGTCCATCATCCAGCTTTAAGACGAACTTGTCTTCGAATTTCATATCCGATTCCTCCTGATAGATTTTTCCATGCCATAACGAATGGTCATACAAGAACTCAGCTGTTGCGGCCCCGTTCCCCCATTGGCCCTTCAGTCACGAAGGACCCGTCCCCTTTCTTGGTCACCTCTCTAACCGGGATCGACAGCTCTTTGGATAAGAGCCCCAAGGCCAGCGGCCCGCAGAATCCCCCCTGACAACGCCCCATACCTGCCCGGGTCACATGTTTGACCGCGTCCAGGGTACTGGCCCCGCGATGAATGGCTTCCAGGACCTCTCCCTCGGAGACCTTTTCGCAACGACAAATGATATGTCCATATTTGGAATTCGATGCGATCATATCTTCTTGTTTCTCCGCGATTGCGGCGGAGAATCGAGGCCATCCTGTCCTCTTCTCCTGGAAGGCCTTCTTTTCTTCCATGTCTATCCCTGCATCAAAGAGCATTTTGACCACTAGTTCCGCAATACCTGGGGCAGCAGTGAGTCCGGGCGCCCCGGCGACCACATGGATAAGGCCGGGGACGTGTTCCGATGGCGCAATATAGAAATCACCGTTAGTCATCATGGTATTGCCAGCCAGGATCCCGGCAAAACTGGTGATGATGTCCCTTTCTGATAGCACAGGGACGAGTTCCTTTCCCAACTTCATGATCTCCCGGATTCCTTCGCGGCTTACCTTGGTATCGCCTTTGTTTTCAGGCCTTGTGTAATAAATTCCGAGGATAAGATTGCCGTGGGCGGTGGGGGCAATATTTTGGCTGTGGCTCTCGGAAAATGTACCGAATATCATATGCCGGACAAGATGGGAAACCGATTTATCGAAAATCGCGATTGATCCTTTCCTGAGGGTGAGACGTATGTGATGATCCTGAACCATCCAGGCAATTTCATCCGCAAAAAGTCCGGCAGCATTGACGATGAATCTCGTCTTGAAGGGACCTTTTGAGGTCTGAACCACATATTTCTCCTCCTCTGTTTTTTGAATGTTCAGGACAGAGGTATTGAGATAGAGATGTATACCGTTTTGAAGGGCATTTTCTGTGAGCGCAAAAGACCATTCAGGGGGGTGAATTACGCCGAGACCGCGAATGTAGAGGGCGGCAACCGCCTTCTCGGTCACATGAGGTTCCAGTTCCCGGATTCTCTTCGCACCTATGATTTCATAACCGGTTGCGCCGTGTCCTTCTCCACGTTCTTTGGCGGCCTCCAGGTTTGCTATCTGAGATGGTTCAAGGGCCAACCAAAGCTCATCCACCTCTCTGTATGTCACATCCAGCTGATCGGCAAGCCTCTTGAACCTTACGGGCGCATCAAGGCATAATTTGCCCTTTAACGTTCCGGGAGGACAAAAATCGGTAGAGTGGATCTGCGCCATACCGGATTTTGTGACACCAAATCCGGGGAAAGGCCCTTTATCAATAAGTGCCCCCCTAATTTGAAATCTGGAGAGCTCCCGAGCGATCATCGAGCCAATGATACCCGCTCCAATCACAATAACATCGTATTCCCTCAAATAATCATCCCCAACCGCAATATCGTTATTCATTTTTGCAATCTACCCATAAAAATACTTGTTACAGTGAGCATAATAGAGGTTGCGCTTAGAGATAATGGTGCCTCCTTCTCTCTCGTGCAGAATTGAGATCTTTCACTCCAACAGATCATCCGATGCGACCACATCGATCCCTGACGATATCTCTGCAAGGACGACTTCTCCGATCCTTACAGGTGGTCTGACCTTTATCCTCGACAACAATGCCATACTCTTAAATAGGTCTCTCTTGGGAATTGGGGCCGAGGTTCGAACCGGCAACCGTTTGACCTGGTCGCTTTTGGTCATAACCGTGGTGGTCAAGACCCGTCTCGGGTCTCGGTACTCCTGCTCAATATATGGTTTTCCCTTTTTGCATATTTCACCCTCCATATGAACTACCCCTTTTTCCTCCCACGTTTTGACCTGGCACCCTTTTGGACATACTATGCAGACCATATCACGAAGATCGCCCATGGTGTTAAACCTCCTCGCATCTTACCTGAAGCGTTGTGTCCGAAGGCCCAAGTTCCTGAAGGGTCTTTTTGGGTATCTTTACTCGGATCATCTCACCGGGTCTGGCGCAGACATAGGTCTTCCTTAGGATATCCCCCACATATATTTTCATCTTGCCCATTGGTTCTCTGACCCGCAGGTTGAGCCACACGTCGCGTCCCCTGGTGCACCTCTGCGGAACGACCTGACCTATGCTCGGACCCGCCTTGAAATCAATCATCCCGTCGGAAGCGTACCCTTTGCCCATGATTCTAAGAAGAGCACCCTGGGCCGCAAACTCCCCCTCGAGGGAGACATTGTCCACCACGTCGTTGACATGTAGGACGTTGCCGCAGGCAAAAAGACCCGGGATCCTGGTTTCCATCAACTCATCCACATAAGGGCCACCACTTCTCGGGTCTATGGATACACCGGCCATTTTTGATAGCTCATTTTCCGGAATCAAGCCCACGGAGAGCAAAAGGGTATCACAAGAAATGAACTGCTCGGTCCCAGGGATAGCACTTCGTCTGTCGTCCACCTGTACCGCCGTGACTCCTTCTACGCGGTACTCCCCATGGACCTCGGCAACGGTATGCTCCAACAGGAGCGGTATGTTGTAGTCGCGGAGGCACTGGACCTCGTTTCGGATCAACCCACTAGTGTAAGGAAGGATTTCCAGCACGGCCCTCACTTCCGCTCCCTCCAGGGCCAATATCCTCGCCATGAACATGACGATGTCCCCTGATCCGAGGATTACCACCTCTCTTCCCGGGACAAGCCCTTCAATATTGATCAGCCTTTGGGCCTGGCCGGCCATAAATATTCCAGCTGGCCTCGTCCCTGGGATGTCCAGAGAACCCCTGGCACGCTCTCTGCAGCCCATG
>JAUUVE010000103.1 GCA_030589715.1 Desulfobacteraceae bacterium
AGGAATTTGACGTCTCTATCCCTGATGAAGATGCCGAGAAGATCGGGACCGTCAAAGATGCAATAGATTATATCAGTAAGGCCCTAGCAAAATAATGATGCACCTGCAAAAAGTGCTTTTTACAGGTAATTGCGAATTTAGGGATTGCGAGTTATTTTAAACAGTTATTTGCAAGACGTTACTCGAAATGCCGAGATTTATGACTTTTCACGAATGTATTAAATAATAGATACTTAGGGTTGCCCTAATTGTGAAGACCCAGAAATGGAACAAAGACAAGTTAGGGGACCAATTGATTGGCCAAAAAGATCCAGCCAGGCTTCGTCGGTTGCAAGATAGTCCGTGGGGCCATGGAAAAATTGGGCCGCATTGGAAGTGCCAATTGGTCTTGCAGCAGCAAAACAGTGGATGCCCCGGTATAGGGTAATCGTGTGCGGGCGATAAAAGGCACGCAAGGGGGGATATTTGAGTAAGCTCTGGGTCAAAACAGGAGTAGTAAAATGATCAGAAGGGTTGTGGTTACAGGCTTAGGGATGGCCACGCCGTTGGGCACCGGTGTAGAGAAAAATTGGGAGGCCGTATGTGCCGGAAAGTCTGGTATAGGACCCATTACAAAGTTTGACGCGTCACCTTTTCAGTCTCAGATTGCAGGGGAGGTTACCGACTTCAGATCTGAAGATTTCATGGCCAAGCAGCAGATTCGCCGGTTCGATATCTTTATTCACTATGCTGTGGCCTCAGCCAGGATGGCCATGGAGGATTCGGGGCTAAAGATTGATTCCTCCAATGCCCATCGGGTCGGAAGTATAACCGGTTCCGGCCTGGGTGGTCTGACCATGCTGTTGCACAATCACAAAGTCCTTTTGGAAAAAGGGCCTCGCCGGATTAGCCCCTTCTTTATACCGGGTATTATTGCCAATATGGCCCCCGGTCAGATCGCCATTGAGTTTGGGGCAAAAGGACCAAATATATCTATTGAGACAGCCTGTGCTGCCAGCTGTCATGCCGTGGGAGAGGCATTTCGACTGATCAGGGAAGGTGTTTCGGATGCCATTATTGCAGGGGGATCAGAGGCAGTGGTTAATCCATTAGCGCTTGGCGGTTTTTGTTCCATGCGGGCCCTTTCTACCAGAAATGATGAGCCAGAGAAGGCTTCGCGCCCCTTTGACCTTGATCGAGACGGTTTTGTGATGGGGGAAGGTGCGGGCATGCTTATTCTGGAAGAGCTTGAGCAGGTCCTTGAAAGGGGGGCCGATATATATGCGGAGGTTGTGGGCTATGGCTTGACCGGGGATGCCTACCACGTATCTGCTCCGGAACCTGAAGGCGAAGGGGCCATTAGCTGTATGAAGATGGCACTGGACTATGCAGGCCTAAGGCCTGATCAGATCGATTATATCAATGCCCATGGCACCTCTACCAAACTGAATGACCTGTCAGAAAATAAGGCCATAAAGGCCGTATTTGGGGAGCATGCCTACAAACTTGCCATTAGCTCCACCAAATCTATGACCGGTCATCTCCTCGGGGGGGCGGGGGGGGTAGAAGCTGTTTATACGGCACTTACAATCAAGCGTGGTATCATTCCCCCCACAATCAATTATGAGACCCCTGATCCTGAGTGTGATCTGGATTATGTCCCCAATGTGGCGAGGCAGGCTAAGGTCACAACCGCTATGTCAAACTCCTTTGGCTTTGGCGGGACAAACGCCTGTCTGATCTTCAAGGCCTTTGAGCCCTAACTGGGATAAACCCTGTCAGAGTTGCCTAACAGGGTGAATCGGAAAATTGAAGATTGGTGATTGGTGGTGCTCGCGGGAAAAATTCCTCAAATTTTTAATTCAATTTTCAATATTCAATTCTGCGGGTCCGGTATCTTCAAGGCATCTGCGGGAGAAAAAGTTGTATGGATATCGTGCTGGGGGCAGACCACGGGGGGTTTGAGCTAAAAGAGGCCTGTAAGGTCCATATGGAAAGCCTGCCCGATTACAGTGTCAGGGATATGGGTGTGTTTAGCCCGGATCCAGCCGATTACCCTAAGGTGGCCCACGATGTGGCTCGGGCAGTCGCCAATGGTGAATTCGATCGGGGGGTTCTGATCTGTGGCACAGGCCTGGGGATGAGTATTGTGGCTAATCGCTACAAGGGGATACGAGCAGCCCTTTGCCACAACCTCTATACTGCCCGAATGGGCCGACAGCACAATGATGCCAATATTTTGGTCATGGGTGGGCGGGTTATAGGCGTGGGACTCGCCCTTGAGATGGTAGATCTCTTCCTTATGACCCCTTCTGAGGGGGGGCGTCATCAACGTAGAGTGGGACAGATAGATTGAAAGCCATGATTTGACCCTGCATCTTGTCCCCTTCGCCCCAAAATTTCTTAAGGAGACTGAGTTGACCAGACCCTCCTGGGCCGAGTATTTTATGACCATAACCAAGATGGTGGCCAAGAGATCCACCTGTTTACGGCGTCATGTGGGCGCCATTTTAGTAAAGGACAGGAGGATATTGGCCACAGGCTATAACGGAGCACCAGCGGGTCTAAGACATTGTGATGAAACCGGCTGCTTGAGGCAGGACTCCTCTATTCCTTCCGGTGAAAGGCATGAACTCTGCCGGGGACTCCATGCAGAGCAGAACGTCATTATTCAAGCGGCGTATCACGGTATCCCTATCGCAGGATCTACCATTTATTGTAGCAATAAGCCCTGTGTAATATGCTCCAAGATGATCATCAATGCAGGGATAACAAAGATCTGTTGTGAACAGGGCTATGATGATCCCTTGGCCGATCAGATGCTGGCAGAGGCAGATGTCGAGATTGCGAGGTTTGTTCTATGAAATGCCCCTATTGTGCCAAGATAGACAATAAAGTGATCGACTCACGGCTGAGCAAGGACGGAAGAAGTATAAGAAGAAGACGGGAATGTCTGGGATGCGGGAGAAGATTTACCACTTACGAGAAGCTGGAAGATATCCTTCCGATGGTGGTCAAGAAAGACGGCCGACGGGAGGCCTTTAATCGGGAGAAGATCACTTCTGGAATTCGTAAGGCCTGTCAAAAACGACCGATCAGTATGACGAGGATCGAAGAATTTGTTGACTCTCTGGAGGCCCATTTTCAAGAACTAGG
Source organism: Desulfobacteraceae bacterium (assembly GCA_030589715.1). Classification (GTDB taxonomy): domain Bacteria; phylum Desulfobacterota; class DSM-4660; order Desulfatiglandales; family Desulfatiglandaceae; genus JABMQV01. The sequence continues at coordinate 3,136 of JAUUVE010000103.1, forward strand.
GGCAAGAGAGGTTGACAGTTCAGAGGTAGGGGAAAAAGTAATTAATATACTAAGGGAGTGGGATGAAGTAGCCTATGTCAGGTTTGCTTCCGTCTATAGACAGTTCAGGGATATTAATGAATTTATGGCCGAACTGGAAGAAATCCTCAAGTCAAGGCAAGAAAAGGCGGGCGGCTAAGGATTGGTAGGTTTTTGAATTGAAGGGTTCAGGGGTTGGTCTTGAACGAATGGGATTCAAAGTTCATGAGGGAGGCCTTACGCCAGGCCCGCAAAGGCCTGGGCCGCACCTCGCCCAATCCCGCTGTGGGAGCCGTGATTGTGAGGGAAGGGGAGATCGAGGCCAGAGGATATCATCACAGGGCCGGTCACCCCCACGCAGAGGTGGAGGCCTTGCGCAAAATTGGGGGGAAAGCCCAAGGGTCCACCCTTTATGTGACCCTGGAGCCATGCAATCACTTTGGAAGAACGCCACCGTGCACCGAGGCCATCCTAAAGAGCGGAATCCAGAGGGTGGTGGCGGGGATGAAGGATCCCAACCCTGAGGTCTCAGGGGGTGGATGTGAATTTTTGAGAAAAAATGGAGTAGAAGTGGACACCGGTGTCATGGAATCTGAATGCCTCCGGTTGAATGAAGGTTATTTGAAGTTTGTTGCCCATAAACGGCCATTTGTTATGGTCAAGTCGGCCCTCACAATAGATGGGTGGACAGCCACATCCACAGGAGATTCCAAGTGGATCACCAATGAGAGATCAAGGCAGTTCGCCCATGTATTAAGGAATCGGGTAGACGCCTTGATGGTCGGGGTTGGGACGGTGCTCGCAGATGACCCTTTTCTTACTACCCGCCTCAAACGGGGGCAAGGCAAAGATCCACTACGGATTGTCGTTGATACTAATCTAAGGATACCCCGAGATGCCAAGGTCTTAAATCATAAATCCACCGCTCAGACCCTGCTTGTAACGGGCGCTCATATCCCCCCTGAAAATCTAAAGAGGTACCAAAAGAAAGGGGTTTCCATGCTCTCCTGCCCTCTCAAAGGCGGTAGGATTGACTTGGGGGCCTTGATGGATATATTGGGAGAAAGGTCCGTGATGACCCTCATGGGGGAGGGGGGCGCCTCGATCATTGGTTCAATGCTCCGAGAGAGACTGATCGACAAGTTCCTTATCTTCACGGCTCCAAAGCTCATGGGAGGGGATGATGGCGTTTCCATGGCCAGTGGTCCTGGAGCGAAGGGGATGGATGATTGCCTGAGGTTAAGCGACCTTGAGGTGAGGCGCTTTGGTGAAGACATCCTCACAGTGGGTTATCCGGATTACGGGTAGAGAATAGAGCTCAGCACTTATTTATTAGAACGGGCAATAATAAATGTTCACCGGTCTGGTCGAAGGGATTGGCAAGATAAAGGACATCCGTCGCACTCAAGATGATATGAGAGTGACCATTATCCCTCTTTTTGAATTCACCGACTGCCGGGTGGGCGACAGTATTTGTGTTGACGGCGTGTGTCTGACGGTGACCCATATCAAAGAAGGGGCCTATACCATGGATGTTTCCGGAGAGTCCATTTCACTAAGCACCCTGGGACATCTTCGGGGGGGTGACGAAGTGAACCTGGAGAGGGCCTTGCGGCCAACGGATCGATTGGGAGGGCACCTGGTCTCCGGTCATCTGGACGGGACCGGGAAGATACTGAAAAAGGACGCAAAGCGAGGATTCTGGCTTTTAAGGATAGGGCTTGACCAAGAGCTCTCAAGATATACCATCGAAAAGGGATCGATCGCGGTTGACGGCATTAGCTTGACCATCAATAGCTGTGAGGATAGATTTTTTGAGGTGAGCATAATACCTCAGACCGTCAAGGATACGACTCTTTTGAAGAAGAGGGTGGGAGACCCGGTCAACCTGGAGACGGACTTGATCGGGAAATATGTTGAGAAATTCTTTCTGAGGGCCAGGCCAGAGCAACAAAGAGATACGTCTTCGGGTATTGACCTGGAGATGCTCATAAAGCAAGGATTTGGTGATTAATATGGCAGTCGCAAGTATTGAAGAAGTATTGGAAGAGCTAAGAGAGGGGAAGATGACAATCCTTGTCGACGACGAGGACAGGGAGAACGAAGGGGATCTTACCATTGCTGCAGAAAAGATCACACCGGAGGCCATCAATTTTATGACCAAATACGGTCGCGGGCTTGTCTGCCTGGCCTTGAGCCCGGAGATCGTGGAAAGGCTAAAGCTACCGCCAATGGTCTATGATAATCGATCCCCTCATAAGACCGCCTTTACCATATCCATTGAGGCGGGGAACGGGGTGACAACGGGTATATCGGCAGCAGACAGGGCACATACCGTCTTGACGGCCGTGGCGAACGATTCAGGGCCGGAGGATCTTATTCAACCGGGGCACATTTTTCCAATAAGGGCCAGAAGGGGAGGGGTCTTATTCAGGACGGGTCAGACAGAAGGCTCTGTGGATCTGGCCCGTCTTGCGGGTCTGAAGCCGGCCGCAGTGATCTGCGGGATCATGAAAGACGATGGCACCATGGCCAGGATGCCAGACCTTGATAAGTTCAGTGAAAAACATGGACTCAAGATCGCCACTGTGGCTGACTTAATTGCCTATCGCATGCGTACGGAGTCTTTTGTACACAAGGCAGCAGAGACGATCTTGCCTACCCCTTATGGCGAGTTTAAGGCAATTGCCTTTGCAAACGATATTGATGATTATGAACACCTGGCCCTGGTCAAGGGCGAAATTGATTCTGAAAAAGAGGTCTTGGTGCGGGTCCATTCCGGGTGTCTCACCGGAGATGTCTTTGGCTCCTATCGCTGCGATTGCGGTGAGCAGCTCAGGGAGGCCATGGCAATTGTTAGTGAGGAAGGTCTGGGGATAATCCTATATCTACAACAGGAAGGCAGGGGCATTGGCCTTGCAAACAAGTTAAAGGCTTATGCCTTACAGGACAAGGGTCGGGATACGGTCGAGGCGAACGAGGATTTGGGATTTAGGGCCGATTTAAGGGATTATGGAGTGGGAGCGCAGATTCTGGCTGCCCTGGGTGTCAAGAAGATGCGACTGATCACTAATAACCCCAAAAAGATCATTGGCCTTGAAGGTTATGGGCTCCAGGTGACAGGGAGGGTCCCCTTGAGTGCGAGCCCAGGCCTGAAAACCGGGAATATATCTTGACCAAGTGTCAAAAACTGGGGCACCTAATGAAACAGCTTGAGGGATAGAGGCAAGGATTTAGAACCAGACAAATGCCGGATGGACAACTAAGGTATTTTTTTGAAGGGGGTGCATATGCCCAATATAGTGGAAGGTCAGCTGTCGGCTGAAGGCTTTCGGTTTGCGATCATAGTGAGCCGGTTTAATGATTTCATCTGCTCCAGGCTGGCGGATGGGGCCATGGATGCACTGCTAAGGCACGGTGCCGATGAGGAAAAACTCTTGCTGGTAAAGGTCCCTGGGGCCTTCGAGATCCCATTTGTGGCAAAGAGACTTTCCCAGACCGGTCAATATGATGCGGTGATCTGTCTTGGTGCGGTAATAAGGGGTGCCACGCCACATTTCGAATACGTGGCCGCTGAAGTCTCAAAGGGGATAGCCAACGTTGCCCTGGAAAGCAATGTTCCTATCACCTTTGGGGTTTTAACCACAGAAAACCTGGAGCAGGCCATAGAGAGGGCAGGGTCAAAATCGGGAAACAAGGGCTATGAGGCCGCCGTTGCGGCCATTGAAATGGTCAACCTCCTTAAGGGATTGGAATAACCGGCCTTGGTTCTCACTGGGAGGCTGTCCGAGAATGGCTGTTTTCTCTCCGTCTCCGAGCCGGAGGCCGCAATCTCTGCGTCAGGCTCAGATTTTAATCCTCAAAATACTTCAACGTAT
>JAUUVE010000292.1 GCA_030589715.1 Desulfobacteraceae bacterium
AAATAAAAGTAAAAATTCGTAATTCGGGACTTGGCTGTTCGATATTCGATTGTTGAAGAAAGACGTTAGTAGGCTGCAGTTAATCCATATTGTCGGCATTATCTAAGTAATTGTTGCATATTATCAATATATTAGCATGTATTTAAAGATAAAAGTGGATTATGTATGGGGAATACCCGGTCAACGTGTTTTGCGAAAATGTAAGAAAGAACTTTTGGGACGATGCACTAGTCGGAAAGGTGAGAAAAGGCTTCGCTTGTCAAAAGTGTAGACGTGACCCCAACCCCACGGTATTAGTTACTATTCTGATCTTCTGAAGGCCAAGAAGATACCCTCAGAGATTATTGCCGAGGACCCCGAGTCCTGGAAAACCCGGCGGCCAGGGTCTTCGTATTGACCGTGACCGAGAACTGTGTGGAAATTGCAGCCCGGCCCTGGGTCAAAAACGCAGACTACTGGAGGATCCGCTGCGATCTGTTAGAAAAGATAAAGCTGCGTTTCGACCAGGGGGGCATTACCATAGCCTTTTCCCAGCGAGGCGTTCATATCTATCAGGAGCCTATTGGAATTAACTCCCCGGCCCAATAAAACCATAAACCGTACATTAATAAGGGTAAGGATCTCGACCAAGATGCAACTGGGCCAGTTTCCCGGATATGAAGGAGGTCAGATATGAATTTGAAAGAAACGATGGGGATGATTGATGATGGGTGGGTGAGGAGACTGAAGGGCTTCCGCATTCACTTCCAGAAGTGGGATAACTCCAGGTGGGTAACCGACTATTTCCCAAGTGAGGAGCAGAAACCCATAACATCCGAGATATCGGCGTGGGAATTGGCAAGGCGGTTTGCTGAAGCCACTGAGCCTGACAGCCCTGAGATCCGTGACGGGGATAGTTGTTGATGACCTGGATAATCCAGTGAAGTTTTAGGGTACTAATCAACCTAAGGTTCTGAACTATAGAGAAATTGAAAATGCTTGACGTACAGGGTGTGATACGGGAAAATAGAAGAGTGGCCAAATCATAGAACAAGGGGGGGTCACCGTTCTCCAAAAGGATTGAAGAGGATTGAAAGAAAGGAGAGCCAATGGATCTTATTTCCAGCACGGATGCCAAAAAGAGACTTGAATCGTTGATTGACAGCGTTAACTCAGAAGGGGAGCCCCCTATCATTTACAACAAGCAGGGTAACAAGGCGGTATTGTTGTCACTGGATGATTTCGACTCGATCCAGGAGACCCTGGCTATGCTCTCCGAGCTAGAAGATGACGAAGATTTTGAGGGGCTCTTAGAAGATGTTGATCTTGATACAAAAGTCTTTCAGGAGCCCGACCCCATGAAAACCGATTATATTCAGGTGTATCAATTCAAGGTGGCACTGAATGGTATTCGGCCGCCCATATGGCGACGGATACAGGTTCCGTCAAACTACACCTTCTGGGATCTGCACATAGCCATACAGGATGCCATGGGGTGGTGGGACAGCCATCTGCATGAATTTGATGTTCACAACCCCTCTTCAGGAGGCCAAGAGAGAATAGGGATTCCGGTTGAAGATTATGACTCTGGTGATGAGGTCATTCCGGGCTGGAACCGCAACATCTCCCAATATTTCTCGTTGGAAAACCCAAAGGCCGGTTATGTATATGATTTTGGCGATGATTGGGAACACACCCTGACGTTGGAAAAGATCCTGCCCCGGGAGAAAGGAAGGCAATACCCTGTTTGTGTAAAAGGAAAGAGGGCATGCCCCCCCGAGGATTGTGGAGGGATCTGGGGGTATCAGGAACTCCTGGAAATCATTGCTGACCCGGAGCATGAAGAATATGATGAAATGATGGAATGGGTCGGAGAAGCCTTCGATCCTGAGGCATTTGATGCCAAATCAATAGAATTTGATGACCCGAGGGAGCGGTGGAATTTTGCCTTTCGGGAGGACAGCTTTGGGGTGTGAGTGATTTTTGCGGAGTAAATGACGGCCAATTTGGGAAGGAACTCAGGCCAGAAAAGGTATAAGCGGAAGAGAATGGACGTGGTTTTGAGAAAAACAAAGGCCAATTCCTGAGGAGAAGTTGCCAATGACCAGTGTGATCTTAACCTACATCATTTTCTCCTTTATCCTTATTATATACGGAGCACAGGTTTGACCCTTCTTAGAGGGCCTCGGGTATCTTAAGGCCTCTGTCAGCACCTTGGGTCCGGTCATATTGATCCTGCCTCTCAGGGGTTATCTCTATCACAAGACCCATAAACAGCTAAAAAATCTCGATTCGCATAAGAAGCATGTCTATTCACTGCCATGGAGAGAATTCACTGCCGAGCTGATCTGTTGGCTTATGGCAGGGGGTCTAATTGCAACACTCTACTTAGCATATTTCAGCGCCCCCGGCCTAAGTGCCATCAAGATAGTCCTTGGCTGCCTTTCCTTTGGCCTCTTCGGCGGCATGTTGAGTTATCTTGCCACTGAAAAGAGGATCATAAACCTCCTAAAGACATCCGGATTCAAAGAGGCGGTCCCCACGCCCAAAAGAATCCTATCTCTAAGCACCAAAATGCTCTTTTTTATGGTCACCGTAATGCTTTTCATGGTGCTGGCTATCCTCTTGATGGTCTATATGGACATCGATTTTCTCCTCGCCAATATGGATCAAATGGGACCTGACATATTCTGGGGTGTATTCAAGGACATCCTCTTTGCCTTTACCGTCCTGCTCTTTCTGAGCCTTATAATCCTGGCGCGATTTTCTCAGAATCTCAAGAGCATCCTCGATATCCAGGTGGGGGCCATGGAGCGCATCAGTCAAGGGGAGTACGATACGCACGTCCCGGTCGTAAGTAATGAGGAATTCGGCCTGAGAGCGGCCAGGACAAATGAAATGATCAAGGGATTAAGAGAAAGAGATATCTGCCAGGTGAGCTTCGGCAAGTATGTCACACCCGAAGTCAGTGAAAAGATCTTAAAGGGAGAAATCTCCCCTGAAGGGGAATTGAACGAGGTTACCATACTGTTTTGTGACCTTCGTGGGTACACCCCTTTTGTGGAAAGGAAGGACCCGAAGGATGTGGTAAGATTCCTCAATGCCTATTTTTCAGAAATGGAGCGTGCCATAAGGCAATATAACGGGATCGTATTGCAATATATCGGTGATGAAATTGAGGCCGTGTTCGGAGCACCTGTCCTTGAACCCAAGCACCCTGATATGGCGGTTATGGCCGCCCTGGACATGAGAAGGCGCCTTGAAGGCCTCAACAGGGAGCGCAAAGAAATGGGGGATGAGCCCATAAGACACGGAATCGGTATACACACCGGAACGGTCTTGGCCGGTAGCGTGGGAAGCCCGGAACGTCTTGTCTACGCCATGGTGGGCGATGCCGTAAACCTCGCATCCAGGATACAGAACCTGAACAAGCAGTTCGGGACAGATATCCTTATCAGCCATGACACAAGAAAATCCCTAAAAATCCAAGAATTTGATCTTGTGTCTCTTGGCGAAACTCCAATAAAAGGAAAGACGGAAAAGATTGAAATATACAGCGTTTAGTAACCGTTCACGGGTCATCTCATCGGTGTTCTATTTCTGGCATGGCTTAGAGGCGTTTCTGAAATGGAATAGAATATCGAACAAGGCCTCCGGCGCGGAGAGGTGAGCCTAAAACCTGATTTACATCTGAGCAACAATCCTCCTTTCCGAGGCCCCTGTGCCTCCCTCCGGAAGAGGCATCACTCCCCCAGTTACGCTACTTTCTTAACACTTCAAGAATCCCAAGATCTCACAAACATTACAATTTTGTAATGCTACAGAAAGGTTCTGGTAAGGATGGC
>JAUUVE010000198.1 GCA_030589715.1 Desulfobacteraceae bacterium
AAATTTTCAACGCACTGAGATCGTTTCCTTTTTTGAATCCCTGGCCCAGACCTGGCTTATGACGCTCGGGTTGTGTAACACTCATTTCCGAAGAGTTACAACGACAGCCCAGCAATATTTCAGATAAGTCGCACCAGGGCAGGCCAAAATCCAAAATCGTACCTGAACGGGGTTTTCGTTCAGGCGCTGATTAAAACTTATACCCGTTTGCGGAGGGCCTCTAGCAACAAAGGGAGCACGGTGGCTGCATCACCCACCAGTCCCAGGTCGGCTAGCTTGAAAATAGGCGCATTGGGGTCCCGGTTAATGGCAATAATTGTCTCAGCCCCTTGGATCCCGGTTGTGTATTGCAAGGCCCCGGAAGTCCCTATAGATATCAACAGCTTGGGTCTTACATTTTTGCCCGTTTGACCCAAGAGCCTGTCCTCTTCGGCCCATCCTGCACGAACAGCAGGTCTTGTGGCCCCTACATCCCCTCTCAGAAGAGCTGCCAGTTCAGAGAGCAACCCGAATAGCTCCTTTGAACCGAGACCTCTTCCCCCTGCCACCACCACCGGGGCATCCTCCAGCCTAATATCGTGTGTCAGTTGGGGCCGTGTCCTTATTCTCTTGAGTCGTATCTCAGGGAGAGGGCCTATCTCAGGATATATGATACAACCGAGTGCTCTGGAATCGTGTGGGAGTTCACGAAAAACCCCGGGATGAACTGTCGCCATTTGGGGCCTATGGTTAGGTGTCACCACCTCTGCCAGAAGTTCACCCCCAAAGGAAGGGGTCGTCTGGACAAGAAGCCCCGTCTTATTATCCACATCAAGGGCCACACAATCGGCACTCAGCCCTGTGTGGAGTCGCTTGGCCAGTCTCGGGAAAAATTCTCTACCAAAGGAGGTGGCCCCTGAAAGTAGGACCTGAGGTTGAAAGGCCTGGATCCACCGAGCCAGCACCGCGGTGTATGTTTCCACCTGATATTCCTTAAGCCCTGGATCCTCACCGGCTACTACCACATCTGCACCGTGGGCCACATATTCCATGGCATAATGATAGACCTGGTCACCCAGCACCACCGTGGTGAGCCCCTTGTCGAGTTCCTTTGCCAGTTCCTTTCCCTTGGCAATAAGCTGCAGGGTGACCCGGTTTTGGAAGTAATCCCTGTAATCACCGAAGACCCACACACCATCAAAGGCCTTATTCTTTTCCATCTTCCTCGTCCAATATGCTAAGCGCCTCGAGTCTGCGTAGCAGATGGTTCACCAAGGTCTCAGGGGAACCCTCTACAACCTCGCCATTCCCTCTGGGCAGGGGTATTCGAAGCCTCCGCACCCGAGTTGCTGACCCTTCAAACCCCACCTCGTCCTTCCTCAGGTCAAGATCATCAATGGACCATCGGAGTACATCTTTGGTTGAAAAGGCTGCTTCCAAGGCCCCCAGGGGTAAGTCCCTTACCGGGCAAAGCCCCTTTGTTACGGTCAGGAGGGTCGGCAAGGCCACCCTTATTGTGTCCAAGAATCCGTCACTCAACCTCTTCACCACCAGATCTTTACCTTCCACATGAATCTCGTTTACCCCGCACACTTGTGGTAGTCCCAGCTCTTCCGCAATCTGAGGCCCAATATGCCCCGTGTCACTGTCAGTTGTCTGCATTCCGCACAGTACCATATCTGGAAAAGGGTCGAGCCTTTCAATTGCCCTTGCAAGTACGTGGGAAGTGGCCAGGGTGTCCGCGCCGGCAAAGGCAGGATCTGTCAATAAGATGGCGCGATCAGCACCGACTGCCAAGGCCTCTCTGAGGGCCACTTCGCTTTGGGGTGGCCCCATTGTGATTACACGGACCTGCCCTCCTACCTTCTGGCGTAATTCCAGAGCGGCTTCCATCGCAACATAGTCCAGGGGATTGATGACACTTTCTACCCCTTCGCGAATAATGGTCATCCTTTCCCGATCCATTCGCACGGTGGGGACATCAGGAACCTGTTTTATGCAAACCACGATTTCCATGCCTGATCCTGTCCTTTCCCTTCCTCACAAACAGCCTTCTGATAATTATCCGTGCAATAAACTCCGTGCAATGACCATGCGCTGCACCTCTGAGGTGCCCTCGTAGATCTCGCATACCTTGGCGTCCCTGTAGAATCGCTCTATGGGATACGCCTTGGTGTATCCGTATCCTCCATGGATCTGCACACCAGCCCTTGTGGCGTCTACGGCTACTTCGCTGGCATAGACCTTTGCCATGGCCGATTCCTTGGTGTAATTATTTCCCTTCTCCTTTAGGTCGCACGCTCGGTAAATAAGAAGACGGCCCGCTTCGATACGTGTCCCAACCTCGGCCAAGAAATCCTGGATCGCCCCAAACTCGGATATGGCCTTGCCAAATTGGTGACGTTCCTTGGCATATTTTATGGAGGCATCCAAAGAGGCCTGAGCAATCCCCAAGGCCTGGGCAGCAATACCTAACCGACCTCCACAAAGGGTGGAGAGGGCTATCTTAAGGCCATCCCCCTCAACTCCCAGCAGATTTTCCGAGGGGACACGGCAATCACGGAGAGAAACGGGACATACCGGATTTCCCCGCATGCCCATAAGATCCTCAATGGGGCCCTTCTCAAGCCCTTCCCTCTCCGATTCAACAATAAAGACACTAAATCCCTTGCCTTTTTCAGCCGGCTTTGTCTTCGCAAATATCAAGTTGATGCCGGAGATCCCCCCATTTGTGACAAAAATCTTGTTACCGTTTAAGATGTACTCTTCTCCCTCACGTATGGCACTGGTCTCAAGGGCGGAGACATCTGAGCCGGCATTCGGCTCAGTGAGACAGAAAGTGCCGATCTTCTTCCCCTGTGCCAGAGGGGTCAAAAAACGTTGGCGCTGTTCCTCACTCCCGAATAGGTATACGGGATAAGCAGAAACACTGTTGTGTACAGAAACGCACAGCCCCACCGCTGCGTTTGCCCTTGATATCTCCTCAATCACGATGGCTGCACTTACGCTGTCAAGCCCTGCCCCTCCGTATCTGGCAGGGATTTCCAGACCGAAATATTGAAGTCTGGCCATCTCCTCAGCGATATCCCACCGAAAGTCTCCTGTCCTGTCCATCTCCACCGCTGCAGGTGCAAGTCTCTTTTCGGCAAACTTCCTAACACTCCTGCGGATCACCGCCTGTTTCATTGTGGGCTCTAGGTGCATCTTTCTTCCCTGTCAGCCTTCATTGCCACCATCACTGGAGAATTCAGGGCATGAAGCACTTGCTGTAAGGTTTGAAGGAGGAAAATCGGCTATTTGTGAAGTTGTAAAAGGTGAATCAGTTAAGGTATTAATCAAGTTGAATTGAGAGGAAGCTTTAATAATAAGATGATTTTCGCCTTCTCTGTCGCCTTCCCATAATCAGACCGAAAATCAGACCAACGAACAAGACCAAGGCCCCGGTGAAGAACCATTCGTTCCTATGGGAAGAGCTCAAGCTTTCATTCTCCTTGGTCAATATCTTTGCGGTCTCTTTCACCTCTTTCAATGCCTTGCGTGTCGATTCATACTTCTTTTTCAACTCCAAGAAATCGGCAGACTCAGCTCTTAGTGTATTGTACTCTTCTCGTACCTGGTCGAGGGACCTCGTGTCCTCTTTCAATTTTAGGGCAAGCTCCTTTTCTTTGTTGGAGGCCTCTGTCCAGTCCCTTTCAAGGCCAGAGAGTTTTTCCTTTAACAGGGTATTTTCCTTTTCCAGAGACGTTGCCTGGATTTTCCATGGTAGGCGTGTGGTTAGAAAGCGGCTCAAACCCCAGCCCTCCAGGTCCTTACCTCCGGGTCCCAGGAGACGAACTTGACTCCAACCGGACTCGGATCCCAGGACCTCCACACGCTGATCCGGACGGAGCATTGTGACGATCTTTTGTGTTGTGCCTATGCCTTCACGAACGATGATCTTAGATGTATTTGTCACATAGGCGTTTTCGGCCCAACCGGCCTGGCATATTAATGACAGGCCTATGCTTATAAAGCCAATCAGGATCTTCTTCATATGTTTTCCCCTACGACTATCATGGGTCCTTGACACTTTTTTTCAAAGACAGGACCTCTTTAACTATTTACCCTTTTCCTTTCTCACCACCCGAATATCAGTTATCCTTGTGGTGGGATATTGACCCCTCTTATCCTTTTCAAGGTATTTGACCATGTCCCAGACGGTGTTTAGGGCCATAGATACACCCACAAGGGCCTCCATCTCCACACCGGTGCGTGCCTGGGCCCTCACAAGGCATCTGGCCTCAATAGAATCCTTAAGGACTTGAAAGGTGACCTGTATCGTGTCCAGTGGTATCTGATGGCAATGGGGAATCAAGATGTGGGTCTGCTTTGCGGCATTCATGGCACCTATTTCCGCCACAAAGAGTGGGTCTCCCTTCTTTATCTTCTTGTCCCTGATCTTCTGGATCGTATCCGCAGAAAGCAGGATTCTTCCTGCGGCCTCTGCCTGACGCCTGATAATCGGCTTTTCAGTTACATCCACCATCCCCATAAGATATTCCCCTGACTAGAAGTGCTCCTTTTTCTCTGCTGCCTCAGTTTTTATCCGATTGACCGCATCCATGAGTGCTGGAAAAACGTGCTCACGGGTATCTCCGCCAACCACAACGGCCATTATGTCATCTCCGACATTTAGATGTCCTTCAGAAGTATCAATCAATACTTCAACAATGCCTTCGATCTTCTTGGTTTCAAAGGCTATTTTCTTGAGGGCATTCTGGTAGAACCTTATTTCGATCCCTTTCACCTTTTCTCCGCTAAGAGATGTGCCCCTTACAACACCCAAATGGCTCGCTATCATTCCCATTTTTGGATACTCGGGATGCTCCTTAAGGGCTTGAATCATCTTGCTTAAGTCCATATTGTATCTCCTAAATTTCGATCTTGCCTAGTAGGCGTTCACAGGTTCAGAGTTCACTGTTCCCTCCGGGCCGGAGGCAGGGCAGACAGGTTTTCGGTGAATCCTAAACCCCTGAACCTCTGAACCCATAAACGGTTACCTTGCCTATTCTACCCCGTATCCCCCTTATTGTTATCCAGGCTGAATAGCCTTCTTGTCATGTCAAGGTATGTGTCAAGGGTCGGTCTCCCCGCCCT
>JAUUVE010000283.1 GCA_030589715.1 Desulfobacteraceae bacterium
CTCAGTATTTAAGCGATCATATCTCCAATTATGTCCCTGTGCATGGACAGCTCCCTAAGGATAAATCCAAGATGCTTCAGACCATAGACCGTGCCCTGGGTGTTCTTCAAGAGGATGACCGGTACCGCGAAGCCCTGGAGCGGAAACGATACTTGACGGCACTTTAGGAGTTTTAAAGAAAAGTTAGGCAAATGGGGATCAGTATAATTCCGTGAAGATCCGCGGTGGACCATTAGGAACTTGGCAATGCGTCCAAAACAGATAACCAGTATCCAGGAAAGGGGGACTTATGGCTGGGATTTTCGGCGGCCATCTAGTGGCCAAATATCTAAAGGAGGTGGAAGGGGTTGACACCGTCTTTTCTCTCTCGGGCGGTCATATTGACCGGATCTATGACGGGTTTCTCGAATTTGGTCTGAGACTCATTGATGTCCGGCACGAGCAGGCTGCGGCCATGATGGCCCATGCCTGGGCGATCGTCACGGGCCAACCGGGCGTCTGCCTGGTTACGGCCGGCCCGGGTTTTACCAACAGCCTGACAGGTCTGGTGAATGCCTATCAGGAAAATGCGCCTATTATACTCATCAGCGGGACCGCACCCATCCGGGACCGGGGTCTGGGCGCTCTGCAGGACATAAAGCAGGCAGACATGATCAAGTCTACGGTCAAGTGGTATGACATCTGCCTTGATACCAAGCGTATCCCGGAATATATTTCAACGGCCTTTCGGCATGCAGTCTCGGGCCGTCCGGGCCCGGTTTTTCTTGAGCTGCCGCCGGATGTCCTGAACGCCCAGGTGGAAACAGAAGGGCTTGCCTGGCCCCCCAAAGGCGGCAAACCACCCAAGTCCCTGCCTGACCCGTCCCTTTTTGGGGCTGCGGCCGAGCTTATCAACAAGGCGGAAAGCCCCTTTATCATCGGGGGAAGCGGTGTGGGTCTGAGCAGGTGTGACAAAGCCCTTGAAATGTTTGTCAACACCACGGGCAGCCCATTTGTCCTGATCAATGCCGGGCGGGGTGCGGTGCCGGACGAACACCCCTTATCCTTGTGGGACGGCGGGTTGATGGCCGTTTTGACTGCACTGGGCCAGGCCGACCTGGTCGTGGCGTTGGGGGTGCGGTTCAACTGGCTTCTCATGTTCGGCCAGATCTTTCCCCAGGCCAAGGTGGTGCGGGTGGACATTGACCCTACAGAGATAGACCGGAATCGAGTCTCGGACGTTGGCCTGGTAGGAGACCTGGACCTGACATTGAGGGAACTCAACAAGCTCGTGGAAAAACGGGACCACTCCACATGGCTGGAGGGCTTGAAGGAGACCTATCTGCCCATGATTCAAGGCGAGACTGAGGCGAGAGACAACCCTTCCCATCCCATTCATCCGGCCCGGCTCGTGGGCCAGGTGCGTCAGGCCGTTGGGGATGACGCCATTTATATCATTGACGGGGGAGATACTTCATACTTTGGGATTGTGGGCCTCAGGGCCAAAGAACGGGCATCGGTCCTGCACGCCGCCAGCGGGCAGTTCGGCTGTCTGGGCACGGGGATCCCCTTTGCCATTGCCGCAAAGGCGGCCTTGCCGGACAAGACCGTAGTGGTGATAAACGGGGACGGCTCCTTTGGCTTCAATGCCATGGAATTCTGCACCGCCGTGCGCCACAACCTGCCCTTTGTGTGCGTGGTCAACAATGACGGGGCCTGGGGCATGATCAAACACGGACAGGAACTCACCTATGGCAACGAGCGGGTCTTTGGTTCGGAGTTGGGACCGGTCCATTACGAGAAACTGGCCGAAGCCTTAGGTGGGTACGGCGAAAGGGTGGAAAAAGACGAGGAGATTGGTCCGGCCGTCAAAAGGGCCCTGGCCTCCGGCAAACCGGCCTGCGTGAATGTGCTCACCGACCCGGCCGTGGTCAGTCCGGCCACCCTTCAGTTTGTGGAAGGCTTTAAGATGGAGTAGAAGATGAAGGCACTTACCTTTTCCGTGTCAATCCCTCAGTGGCTGGCCTTGAAGGCACTGGGTCCCCTGAATAAACGGCCGACCTCGCTGAGATGGTCACCCATCGGTTTGCCCTCCATGATTTTAAGAAAATGATTGAAGTCAATCTGAACAAGGAGCGCCACAGGGCGGTCAAGACAGTCGCGGCGTTTGTCTAAGGCAGTTCGGTGCGGGGCTGTTTGTCCTATCTGGGGTTCACAGGGAATGATCCACATAACAGATACCATCGCAATTGATGAAAGCGAGATCCAGGAGGATTTCATCCGCGCCTCGGGACCGGGAGGGCAGAATGTCAACAAGGTTGCCACTGCTGTCCAACTCCGCTTTGATGCGGGCAGATCCCCTTCACTTCCCCCTGATGTTCGCAAGCGTCTCGCTACTCTGGCCGGAAGGCGGATGACCGAAGAGGGCATCTTGATCATCCGTGCCAGGCGATTCCGCACACAGGATCGAAACCGCCAGGATGCCATGGACCGGCTGATCGCTTTGATCCGTCAGGCGGCCTTGAAGCCCAAACCCCGCCAGAAGACAAAACCGACCCTAGCTTCCAGGAAGCGCAGGTTGGAATCCAAGCGCCGCCGCGGCCAGACCAAACGGATACGACAGCCTGTTGCGCACTCCGAGGAATAGCTCAGCCTTCAGAGGTAAGTATCATGGCCCTTGTGAGTTAGCTCTCGGGCCCGCCATGCGAGCAAGGCGATGCGGGCAGGTTTTCGGTGAACCCAGAACCTCTGAACCCGTGAACGGTTACGTTTTATTTAAGGTCCGGCAATTTCTTTAATTCAGAGTGCAAAATTGAAACTGTCCACTTCCTTCCCGTCCTGGTTTTAAACCCAGTATCATTCAAAAGAGTGACAATGTCCTGATTGGAAACCCGTTTTTTTACATGGTCTTTGACGATTTCCAAGGCTTTTTTAAACTGATCGCTGTATCTTTCCTTAACTGAAAATGTTTCTATTCCCACTCCATAATGTTTTGGTTTACGTTCAGGTTCATAAGATTGCTTAGCTGCCCTCACCTTCCTTTCCTTGTATTTATCGGACATTGTATTATATACAGGGCAATTTTGATCACAAGATGCTTTGATAACATTGTTCTCACATCCGCAGTCAAAAACCACATCGGACTTATAAATGTACTTGATATTAGACTTTGTACTATGCCTTATTCGCGAATTAGAGCTGGACGATATGGCAGTGAGAACCTCGACACAGTATCCAATCATCCAATCCCTACAGTCATTTGCAGATATTCCTATATACTTAAACCATGCTGCTACATACTGAGTTATGTCTTGGCGGGAAGGCATCGAGTCTTCACTTGAGAACCGTGCTGAACTGACTCCATTTGTCACTAGATCCTTAATACATGAAAAGAGGTGTTTCCCAGCGTCTTGCCCTAAAATCTCTTTTAATCTCTTCAAGTGCATAGAGGTATATGATGACATGTTATTTACTCAATAGGCCTAACGTCAAGTTGTCCCCATTGTTAGCCTCTGGTTGTGCGAAGCTATAAACTAAGTTCAAAAACGATTTTTAAAGACTGGTCGATTTCCTGTACTTTAGCAGATGACAATTTCCCGCGAATTTTTACCCACCTATGACGATGATCGATGGGACGTGTTTGCAGACAGTCTGCTATGGATTTTTTAGATAGTCCATTATCTGGTGAAGGATGAACTTCAACATTGGTTTTTATTCGGGCTTTTTTACACTCCATTCAATAATTGGAACAACTTGGATAACCGGGGCTCTTTCATTATAACCTAAAGTGAGCGGTTCCAGGTTCCCCGCCCAGCGGGATCTTCGACAGGGTTCAAGCCCGCCCTGGCGCGACACGATTGAAACATATTAAAACCCATGCCGGATTCCTAAATTTGAGTCTCTATAA
>JAUUVE010000010.1 GCA_030589715.1 Desulfobacteraceae bacterium
TCAAGGAGATTGAGGTGATAGATGATTTGGTGCGAAAGAGTAGGAGCTATCGGAGGTTTTATCAGGACGCTGCCATAGGGGTTGAGACCCTGAGAGAACTTGTGGGACTTGCAATCCTCTCTCCGTCAGCAGCCAATTTGCAGCCATTAAAATATCTGCTTTCCTGCGATCCCCAAAAGAATGGACTGGTGTTTTCACATCTTGCTTGGGCTGCTTATCTCAAAGACTGGCCCGGTCCAGAAGAAGGGGAAAGGCCATCAGCCTATATAATAATACTGGGAGACGCGGAGATCAGTAAATCTATTGGTTGTGATCATGGGATAGCGGCCCAAACTATCCTTCTGGGTGCCACAGAGAAGGGGCTAGGTGGGTGTATGCTTGCTTCAATTCAGAAGCAGGCACTCAGAAATGACCTGAATATACCCTCCCGCTATGAGATACTGCTTGTTGTGGCCCTTGGTAAGCCAAAAGAGACGGTAATAATCGAGACAGTCGGACCTGATGGAGATATCAAGTACTGGCGTGACAGTGAAGGTATGCATCACGTACCAAAGCGGCCATTGGATGAGATCATAATAGGTTAAGATGCCGGAGCAGGGGTATGTAAGGCATTCTCATAAAGGTTAGCGAAACAAGAGGGGTGTGCAATGAAGGGTAAGATCTGGTCGGGGCTGAAAATGAACCCAAGGAATGGCCAGGAATCCGGGGGCCTTTCTAGTTGGATAGGGGACCTGGGTCCTTCGGGGGAAGAGCAAGGTGATAAGGTCGAGGGAAGGGCACAGGAGGGGCAGTATGTGGATAGCAGGCCAATAGAGCCAGAGGGCAAGAAACCTGGTCGGCCGAGCATCCTAAAGTGGATCATCTTTCTCGTCTTGATTGCCTACATGCTCCTTTCCTATTTTCATGTCCCGATCCTGACGCGTTTAGGGGAATATCTGATTGTCCAGCAGCCCCTCAAGAAGGCCGATCTCATTGTCTGCATGGAGGGGAAACCTGTTGAACTGGGCCTTGCGGCTGCCGAGGTGTATAAGAGGGGATTCGCCCCCAAGATTTTCATCCCCAAAGAGGAGCCGCCGGATGGAAATGAGGTCCTGAAAGCGAGGGGGGTCCATTACCCCGAGGAAAGCGAGCTCTTGATTATGATGCTCCGTGGCCTGGGGGTCCCCCGGTCTGCCTGCATAACCAGCGACCATCCAGTTGGATCTGCCTTGAAGGAGGCACAACTGGTCAGGGACCTGGCTAAGGCGAAGGACTACCATTCCATTATCATCGTAACATCTCCAGCCCAGACCAGATGCACCTGGTTGATTTTCAAACATGTCTTTGCGAAAGACGAAGTGAAAATCATAATGACGCCCTCCCGCTATACCAATTTTAAGGCCGACAACTGGTGGAAGACGGGCAAGTACGTCAATGAGGTCATCATCGAGTACCAGAGGCTCATCTATTACACGGTAAAGTACCTTTGGTAATAGAAGGGCTCTTTTCCCTAATAGATCTTCCTTTCATTTTCCCGGTGGTCCACCATGTAGAGGAGGATGGCCTTTTCCTTAAATTCCTCTTCGAGTTGTAGGAGGTGTCGGATTTGGCGTCCAATTATGGGAAGATCATCAATGAGAACCTTTCAAGACTCTTTTCTCAGTTGCCCGATGATCTTGAAGACCTGCTAGGAGGAGAAAGGCGGGGTGATCATTTTTGTTTTCGTGCCTTTGGTGAGGAGTGCTGTATTGGTCCTGACAAGATCGCCTTGTCTGGTAAACCCGTGGAGGACCCAAGAGGCCTCCTTGTGTCCCTTTATGCCATAAACACCAGCCCAGATCCGATTCAGCTAGAGCCCCTTAGATCATTCAAGGATCTGCCCGGGAGTATGCCCTACCAGGGCGCCTTTAGGGCCAATAGTGAGCAGGTGCTTGTTCCCCACACCCTCGCGATCCAAGAAAAACAGGAGAGAATTAAAGAGTCCTTTGATGGTCAGGACGGCGACCGAGGGCTCGGCGGCGACTTTGGGTTTGTCCTGAATCCGCTTCCGAAGATCGCACTTTGCTATATCTTTTACCTTCCCGATGATGAGTTTCCGGCGTCTGCCACTTGTCTTTTTTCGGCCAATGCCTTATCTTTCATGCCGCTTGACGGACTGGCAGATGTGGCAGAGTACACCTCAAGGGGGATACTTCGATTGATACGTGCCTAACCCCGCGACTCGCGGGGTAAACCGGAAGATTGAAAATTGAAGATCGAAGATTGATGAGTCTTGCGAGCGATAAGACTCCTCTTGGCGGAAAGAATTGTAACCACTCTGAGTGCAATTCCATTTGTAAGGGACTAATCACCCTTTCACCCTATGATCGTATCTGCTTATCAACCATATTTTGCCCCGTTTCCAGGCTTTTTTCAAAAGGCTGTACGTTCAGACATCCTTGTTCTTATGGACTCGGTCCAGTTCCCCCAGGGGACCACCTGGTTGACCAGAAACCGCTTCAAGAATGACCAGGGCACACTCTGGATGACCGTACCTGTCTGGAAAAAGGGGTTGGGGCTTCAGAGGATCAATGAGGTCAGGATCTGCCATGAGGGCCGTTGGGCCAGGAAACACCTGAGTAGTCTGAAGACCGCCTATACCAAGGCCCCGTTTTTTGAGGATCACCTTATATTTCTTGAACGGATCTTCACGGAGGAGTTCGAAAGGCTGGTGGATTTGAACATTACAATTATTGGGTACCTTATGGCGCAACTTGGGATCTCTGTTAGAATATGTCTGCTTTCGGAACTGGACATTGATGCAAGGGAACCCCATCTGTCTTTGGAGGTCTGTAAGAGACTAAGGGCTTCTCGTTTCCTGGCACAGGCCAGCGCCAAGAAATATCTGGACAAAGAGGCATTTGAAGGGGCAGGGATTGGGCTTCAATCCTTCAATGCCAGGCCCCCTGTTTATCCCCAATTGTGGGGAGGTTTTGTTCCAAACCTTTCCGCATTTGATCTCCTTTTCAACTGTGGACCTAAAGGGCAGAAAATTATCGCAAGAGGGTGAAGATTGTTTGTCTTAGAAGATACGGGCGAGGGAAAAGGGCCATTGTGGAAACGGCTCATATCCCAATCCATGACCACGCCCGAGGCCCTGCCAGAGTCCTTCGAGATAGATGCCGCAGGGCTTCAAGATGTGGTTGCCCGCTATCCCATGCGGATCAATCCATACTATCTGAGCCTGATTAAGACCAAGGGGGACCCCATTTACAGACAATGCATCCCTGACCCCCAGGAAGTCATTGATCAAAGGGGGTTTGACGATCCCCTGAACGAAGAGGGGCACTCCCCGGTCCCCGGGCTTACACACAGGTATCCGGATAGGGTTCTCTTCCTCGTCTCCTCCCGCTGCGCCGTATACTGCAGGTTCTGTAACAGGAAGAGAAAGGTTGGTAGATCCTCTATGGTGACCGGGGAATCTATCAGGGAAGGGCTTTCATACATCCGGAGTCACAGAGAGATAAGGGATATCCTCCTTTCAGGCGGAGACCCCCTGCTACTCGAGAACAAGGAACTATATCACATCTTGACCGAAATCCGCTCTGTGCCCCATGTGGAGATTATTCGCATCGGTACAAGGGTCCCGTGTACACTGCCCCAAAGGGTCACACCGCAGCTTGCAGCGGTCCTGAGGAAATTTCATCCCCTTTACATCCTTACTCATTTTAATCATCCCGATGAGATCACCCCTGATGCCTCTCTTGCCTGCAAAAGACTTGCCGATGCCGGCATCCCATTGGGGTGCCAGACCGTCCTCCTCAAGGGCGTAAATGATGATCTGCCGGTCATAAAGCAACTGATGCACAAACTATTGTCAATCCGGGTGAGGCCCTACTACCTCTTCCAGTCGGACCTTGCAAAGGCGACCTCACACTTCTGGACCCCCCTCAGAAAGGGTCTTGAAATCATGGCGGGATTGCAGGGCTATACCTCAGGGCTTTGCCTGCCCCATTTTGCAATCGATCTTCCCGGGGGCGGGGGTAAGGTCTCCCTGCTTCCGCAATATGTTGAGGGTGTGGATGGAGACGGCCTCCTGATAAGGAACTATCTGGGGGGAGAACACCGCTACCCCCTGTATGAGGAGCTGGAATTAAACGGAAGATGGCCCAAGAAAGGAGAAAAACTATGATCAGAATAGTCTGCCTGGGTGGTGCGGGTTCTGTGACCGGGTCCTGCTACCTCGTGGAAAATCCGCAGGGCAAAAAGGTGCTTGTTGACTGCGGTCTTTTTCAGGGCGGGAGACAGATGGAGGAGCGCAACCGGGGAGACTGGGGCTTTGATCCAAAGGAGGTAAGGACCCTTTTCTTGACCCACGCCCATATCGACCATAGCGGAAGGATCCCAAAACTGGTCAAGGACGGGTTTGAGGGCAAAATCATGACATCCCCTCCCACTGCAGAGCTATGTGAGATCATGCTACTGGATTCTGGCCATGTACAGGAAATGGACGCAGAATGGCAAACCAGGAAAAACAGGCGCCGGGCAAAAAAGGAGGTTTACCCCCTCTATACCACCGAGGAGGCCATGGAGAGCTTGAGGTTTCTGAGCCCCGTGGGGAGGGACCAGATAGTCACAGTTGAGCCGGGGATAAAGGCCCGGCTCAGAAATGCCGGGCACATACTGGGTTCTTCTATCCTTGAATTGTGGGTGGGAGAGGGCAATGAGGCCATAAAGATCGTCTTCTCCGGAGATCTGGGCAAGAACCATCAGCTGATCGTCCGGGACCCCCATGAGATCTTTGACGCCGACTATCTTTTCCTTGAGTCCACTTACGGAAACCGAAGACATCATTCATTTGAACAGAGCAAGGAGGAACTCCTGGAAGCAATCCGCTACAGCGTCTCCCAAGGGGAAAAGGTCATTATACCGGCCTTTGCTGTGGAAAGGACACAGGAGATCCTTTATGTCCTGAGCGAATTTTATCGGAAGGGACTGTTCAAAGAGATCCCCATCTATCTGGACAGTCCCCTGGCCATCAAGGCCACAGAGATCTTTAGGAAGAACAAGAAGTACTATGATCAAGAGGCACAGGCCATTGTGGACAAGGGCCATGATCCCTTTGACATGCCGGGCCTACACTTCACGCCCACAACAAGGGAGTCCATGGCCATAAATGAGGGGACAGGGCCTGCCATCGTGATTGCCGGGAGCGGTATGTGCACTGCAGGACGGATCAAACATCACCTGAAACACAACCTCTGGCGCAAGGGCGCAAGCGTAGTAATCGTGGGGTTCCAGGCAAAGGGTACTACGGGCCGTAAGATCGTTGACGGGGCCAAAGAGGTCAAGATATTCAGAGAGAATGTCGCTGTGAGGGCCAAGGTATTCACGATTGGCGGGTTTTCCGCACACGCCGACCAGGAAGATCTCCTTGAGTGGGTCTCCCACTTCGAGTCCAACCCACGCGTCTTTGTGATACACGGGGAGCCGGAGGCCAGCAAGGCCTTGGCAAAGGAGATCCAGGAACGGTTCAATTTGATCGCTCACATTCCAAAATGGAAAGAGCGACTTATCCTGAGGCCTAGGGAGGTTACCATTGAGGGGCCTGAAGAAATGGAGCAACTCCCGGACGTCAAGACTGCTATGCTAAACACCATCGTCGACCTGGAAAGGGAGTTGGAGATCTTAAAGAGGCGAATAAAGTCTGATGAACTGGAAGGTAAGATTGGAGAGGAAGAGATGGATAGGCTCGAATATATAAAAGAGGAACTACAAGCAACCCTGCCTTGAGGCAACCAGATTTGAAATAAAGCCCCACAAGCGTCTTGTTCAACGCTCAATAAGCTGCGACGGCGATAAATACCCTGGCAATCAAGTTGTTTCGCTGCGCTCGCCGCTAGACTCACTGGATGATTTTATCAGCCTATTGGGTTAAGGTTCGATGTGCTTTGGCACTAGAGCTTTATGACGTCTTTTGCCTTGGGTCCTCGACTACCCGTTTCTACCTCAAATCTAACGCGGTCTCCTTCAGAGAGACTCTTGAACCCAGACGTTTGGATGGAAGAGTAGTGAACAAAAATATCACCACCGTCGTCCTGAGCGATAAAACCAAATCCCTTCTTTTCATCAAACCACTTCACAGTTCCCTCTGGCACAGCTTTGATCTCCTTTCAAAATCTCTCAATTATGGCCCCAGTTCCACAAGAGAACTGGTCCTGAGGATAAGAGCGGCCTATATGGACCACGGAAAAATGATCATTTGGCCCTATCTCAGGGAAAACCTTATGAGAGTGCCCCTGAGAATGTCAAGGAAAAAGGGGGATGTTGATTATGTGTTTCCAAAGTCCTCTGGATCCAGGTTTTCCAATACCTCTTGCCACTTTTTTCCCTGTTTCGACTTATCCTCGGGTTCTGCCCTCAGATCCATCTGAATGCATTCGTCGATCACTTCTTCTGTCGCAAAAATAGGGGCACCAACCCTCAAAGACAAGGCGAGTGCATCGCTCGGTCTGGCATCTATCGATATCTCTTTCCCCCTGTGACAGAGACAGATCAGGGCATAATAAGTACTATTTTCTAGACCACATATTTCAATTCTTGTCACCTCAACATCTATCAACTCCATGATGTTTTTGAGAAGGTCATGGGTCATTGGTCTGGTGAATTTGATGCCCTCCAGTTCGCTGGCAATGGCATTGGCCTCAAGCAGCCCTATCCATATGGGTACAGTCCTTTCTCCATCAAGCTCCTTCAGAATGACAATGGGATCTTTGGTTGATGAATCAACCCCTAACACCCATATGACCATTGGCCTTAACATGATTCGGTCTCCTTAGGTTCTTGTTGCTATCGACTCATATCCTTGATTTTGTGGCCTTTCAACGCTATGACGGCAACTAATTTTTTTGCAGTCCTGAAGCCAGCCAGACCATACCATTTCCAGATGCAAATCTCATTCCCCGTCATCTGAGAATCCCTGGCTTCCGGTATTTTTCACTCTTTGATCTGAAGGCAGGGGACCTGATTGCAGAGGCTGCATGAATTGAAGGTTGTCTGGCGAGCCCTCTTTCTAGAAGCGCCGACCAGAACCTCGTCCTCCTCCTTCGCGGCGGTCGTCCGGGCGAGGCCGGGCCTTATTAACCTTAAGCGGTCGATCCTGCAACGGCTTGTCGTTCAGGCCCTCGATGGCTGATTGCCCCTCGGCTTCATCAGCCATCTCCACGAATCCAAATCCTCTCGATCTACCACTATACCTGTCGGTTATTATGTTGACAGATATGACCTGGCCAAAGGCCTCAAAGGCCGTTCGTAAATCCTTTTCGGTAGCCTCGTACGACAAGTTACCCACATAGATATTCATTCTCTCCTCCTTATCATTCTAAACTTGTTGTTTTTCCAATGAGCTATTGAGCCCAACCTGTCCCGTGCCAAAAAAATGCACAAATCGCAAAGGTGATTACCAATGGGAACAATCTGGGGCGGCGCGAGAATGTCCACCAGGAAATCACTACATTCTCTTGCTTAATTTATCGAGGCTGGTGGGCCATACGCAAAGAAAGCAGGAGTTATAAGCGGGTGTTATTTTGAGGTTTTTTTTCAATGAGACAATCTCTTGGTAGAGGCTGCCTGAATGAAAAGGAAAAGCTCCATTAAATGGAACGACAAAAACTCTCTCAAGTCAAGCGAAATCTACTCTCAGAAGCGCCTCAGATGGGCTTGGGGCACATTGACTTGAGAGGTAGCTGGCGTTAATGCTTTAGCCTTGCCCATTTAACCCGACAATATCAGTTACGTTTATCTCCAACATCTTGATATTTGCCAAGATCCGGGCCGTATTTTTGGCCAGGAAAGGAAAGTTGTCCGACATTTGGTTCAATTCCTGAGCGGTCTTCTTTAGTGACCGGATCTTGGCATCAATCTCTTGCATATCTGTTTTCTGGGACATCTATTCCCTCATCTTGTGTCTAGTGTGTCTTTCTCAAATCTCTGAAACGCCTCGCCTTGACATCATATCTGGGCAAGGTCCCATATTCATGGAATTCAATATTATACCCCAGATTGGTCTTTAGCCTCAACTGATCTTTCAGATCGGCCTCTATTGCCTCCCGTTGCGCCTGGGCGCCGGGCTGGATTTCCACCTTGAGCACAATCCGGTCAACATCCCCCACTTTGTCCACGATCACCTCATATTCGTGGGCCAGACCATTAACACTTCTGACCACCTCCTCGATGGCAGAAGGTGCAAGGAGAACCCCTTTAACCTTGGTAATGTCATCAGCCCTCCCGATTACGCCTCCTTTTATCAATCCAAAAGTTCGCCCGCAGGGGCATGGATCCTCAGCCCATTCGATGATATCCTTTGAGTCAAACCGGATGCAGGGCTGGGCATAACGGTCCAGGGCAGTGATAATCATCTTTCCCCTTTTTCCGGGTCCGTCGATGATCTTGCCGGTATCCAAATTTTCGATTTCTACCAGAAAGAATGCCTCATTCACATGCATCCCTTTTGGCTGACATTCGCACTCATATGACCATGCACCTATTTCAGTGGCCCCCGCGTGGTCGAAGACCTTTGCCCCCCATGCCTCCTCCATCCGTTTCTTTGTGCTGGGGATGCTGGCTCCGGGCTCACCTGCACATGTAATCTTATTGATGGTCATCTCTGATGGTTCCAGGCCCATCCTGTTCCTGGCCGTATCCGCCATCCCGAGGACATAAGTGGGGGTGGCCATCATGGCCGTTGCCCTTAATTCCTGGATCTTGAGGATCCGGGCCTTGGTATCCAAGACACCTCCGGGCACGACCTCACACCCGATCTTCTCGGCTGCATAGTGACCCGCCCAGAAGGCCACGAATACATTGTAACCGAAGGGGATAAAGACACGGTCTCTGGGCCGGTAGCCTTGGGCCCAGAGAATGAAGGCCCAGGATTCGGACCACCACTCCCAGTCTGCCCAGGTATCAGGCTGGTATACCGGCTGCCCGGTGGTGCCGCTTGTCTGGCGAAACGCTGTCACCTCCTCAAGAGGGACACAGAGCGCGTCTCCATAGGGAAAAGGCTCCTTCCGCTGTACGTCCCGCATCATAGCCTTTTCCACGGTAGGCACTTGTCTGATGTCCTCGAGGGAGCGGATGTCATCAGGTGTTATGCCAGCCTTCTTATAAAGGGCCCTGTGAAACCTGGAGTGATCGTAGGCCCAGCGGAATATCCTCTTAAATTTTTTTAGCTGGAGCCTCCTGAGGACCTCTTGATTCAGGGTCTCAAGGAGAGGATTCCAGTATCTCGATTCTTGGCACATGACAATCGCTCTTCAAAAGTTTCCTGAGACCTTTGAAAAACGCCCCCTTTTGCCCAATTTCTGCGTCAGGCTCAAATTCTAATCCTCAAAATACTCAACGTATTCCTGCCTGCCCCACCTCTAGCCATTGCACGAAACATGATATACCGCCTCGAGGCCTTCATGGGGCGTTTCCGACCTGGGGAGGAGGTCTTTCAACTTATTTACCTCCTAATATAACGAAGCTCAGGTGAATACAACAATAATTGGCATTTTTCTGCCTTACCTCTTTCACATAAGGCATCCCGGCACGGAGGAATGAGGATGACTTATTTATCCATTCTTGTCCCACTGCATATATCTTCTATGCCTCGGTAAATATCATGGTCTTGAAATCCTGAGACATTCAAAGCGTATCTTTAGATCGGTTTTTCAGGGTGAGACCGCCCTAAAACAAATGGGTACGCCATTAGAAAATTGAGTTGACGATGGTGTGGAAAAGATTAATAAGCCAACTGAAGCTCCCTGTGGAAACGGGGTCAGCATGGGTAGACGGCGGTGAACCCGAGTCTTCGTTTTACTCTCCGACACAACCCCCCCTTAAAACCTCAAGGAGTTCCTCTGAAGAACTTACAATTCTGTCGCAGGAGCCTTCTATCATTGCATTTACTGTCGAGAGTCTGGTCTCTCCTGCGTTTCTAAAGTCGGTCCGAATACCGATAATGGGCAACCGGTCTGAGTACTTACAATAGAAATAACCGATTTCCCATGCGGTGCCGTCATCCACCTGGGGGCCATCGAGAACAGCCACCAGCATGTCAACCTTATCCAGATGGGCCTTACATATCCGAAAGATCTCCAGCTTTCCCTCTTGACCCAAGGAGTGTTACATCCTCTCCAATTCCTTCCATCCGTCTCTTCAGACCTGAAAGCCAATCTCGATCGGCTTCCGAGAAAAGGGCTCCTGCCAGATATATTTTCACGGAAGATAGCCTCCCCTTGTCCAGCTCTTTTTCTTGGTGGCTCCTATGCCCTTATGGTCGTACCCCGAATGAGTCAGCTCACTGTCCACTGCCCACGCCCTCTCCTATCAGACAAATATCCAAGAGGCAAGGATTTAGGCACCCACGAGTAGCGTCAGGGGTTGGATGGGCTGTGAGACTCGGAGGGCGCGATGGAAGGCATGAAAACCGGTTGATGAATGGAGTGGAAGGGAATAGAGTATTATCCCTTGGAGGCTTCGAGGGTGCATTTGAAGTAGGGACGATTTTCATGGAGGCAAAGGCCTGTTTGGCTGTTGCAGATTAAGGAGGCGGAAATAGATGTTGCAGGAAATGGTGGAGGTCTTAAACGAAGGTGAATCAAACGGGAACAACATGATAATTCAGATCAAACCTCCCTCAGGATTAGAGATTGTCGGTCTCCCGACCGAAAATTTCTACGGAGGAGAGTGGGACCTGGGACCCACTTGGAATTATGCAGTGTTGGCCGACCGCCCCTTCCTAGTGGACACAGGCAAGTCGGGGATGGGCCGGAGTCGTTCTCCAATCAACACTGTCTTGGTTATCACCAGAAACGTAACAGTCTGAAGATTGAGGAGATAGGAGATGGCAGGTGAGCCTAGCCGAGGGAATACATACTTACTACGTCCCTGGGCACAGCCCCGACGCCCTGGCCATCCTGATTGGGGAAGAGGTACTCATTGTGGGCACTCTATCCCCGAATTAATTTGGAGACATTAACTCCTTTTCTTGGCATGTTTTGCAGTGACATGATTTACTAGAAAAGGACAAAGGGGGAACTAACATGAGGTGGGGGAACATTGTAGTGTTTTTTGTTGGACTCTTGATGGGTGGAACTGTGTACGGGGCGGATCTCCAACCGGCTGGTTTTCCTTCTCTAATCTCATCTCTCAAGGTGTCAACACCTCTGACATTTTGTGGCGAACGGGTTGCACCGGAGATTCAAGAAGTCAGAGAACGAACGGAAAAAGAACTCCTGCTCTCCCTATGGAATCGGCCCCAGGTTATCCTCTGGCTAAAGCGCTCGCATAAGTACTTACCTCTTATCGAAAAAATGCTAAGAGAGAACAACATGCCAGACGACCTTAAATTTGTGGCCATTGTTGAAAGTGCTCTAAGACCACATGCGGGTTCAAGAAAAGGCGCGATTGGTTTCTGGCAGTTCTTGCCGCAAACGGGCCGAAAATACGGTCTCACCATCGACTCACGGATTGATCAGAGACGAAATATCTTTGCTTCTACAGAGGCGGCGATCCGATATTTAAAAGAACTTCACAAAACTTTTGGGTCATGGACGCTCGCTGTTGCCGCTTTCAATATGGGGGAAGGGGGGCTGATGGCGGAAATCCTGGAACAAGGGACGAACAACTATTATTTGCTCTATCTTCCCCTTGAAACCCAGCGATTCATATTCCGGATTCTTTCGGTGAAGCTGATTTTCTCAGATCCTGAGAAATATGGATTCAGGCTCAGCAAAGAGGATTACTATCCCCCGTTAGGATTCGATCAGATTCAGATCGAATGTCCCAAGGAAACCCCAATCCGAGTTATTGCTCAAGCAGCAAAAACCCATTTTAAGCTCATCAAGGACTTAAATCCGGAAATTAGGGGTCACTATGTCAGCAAGGGAAGCCATAAGATTGCTATTCCCAAAGGAGCTTCAAGGGGCTTCCAAGCTCGATATCAGCGCTACTTAAAGGGATTTTTGATTACTCAAAAGGAACGAATTTATACCGTTAAGAAGAGAGATAATCTTTCATCAATAGCAAAAAAGTTTGGGATTCCACTCCAAACCCTTGTCATCCAAAATCGCCTTGATCTGAGTCGTCCCATCCACCCGGGAGATCGCTTAATCATATGTCCAAAGAAATGAGAAATCATGAGATTTAGGTATGGGAAGCCCAACCACCCATGGAGCAAAGAGGTAATATCGCTCGGGTCTATTTCTATATGGACTGGGCCTACCCTGGACATGGTACTGTCATCAAAAATAACCGGAAGCTATCTCGGGCATGGGATAAAACGGACCCGGTCGATGAGGGGGAATGTGAGAGGCAAATGAGGATTGAAAGTATTTGGGGAAATGAGAACCAGTTTCTCAAAGAGGCGGGTATTAAAGCGGATATGTGACCAATCTCATCCGTGGCCCGGTATTTCCCCAAAGGCCACATATGAAAAGTGGAGTCAAGACAGAGGGATGCCTATTCCTGGACGTCTATGTTTTGTCCTATTCCAGCAGCATGAAGTAATTCCGCTATCGGCTGCTGACTATATATAGAGAAAAATCGACCTCTGGCATCGGGAGAAAGCGGCCTAATCGACTCTATAAGGGTGACGGAGCGCGATTAGATTAACGAGGGATTTTACCATGCAAATAATAGACAGCCATTTTCATCTATATAAGAGTGAACAGGCCGGACTCATGGCCCAGGGTGGTGAAAGTCTAATAGGGTTTTGTGGGACACTGGAAGAAGCGGTGCCCATTTTGAATCGTGGTCGAATCACCAAAATCATAGCCCTAGCCGTGATACCGATTTCGCCTATGCGCCAGGCGGCGATGAAAAAGTGGCCACGGGATATTACTCCTTCCAAAAGGCATGACCTGAGCAAAGAGCTGGATGAAAAAATGCTGAAGCGCCTGACCGGTTTCAACGATTGGCTCTGCCGGGTAGCGCGTGAAGATGGCCGCATCGAACCTGTCATTGCAGCCGACGCAACTATTAGTAAGGAGAAAATGGCGGCCGAGATTTTGTCCAAATTAGAAAGCTACCGGATTAAGGCCCTAAAGATCCATCCGGCGGTCAACAGCCTATCTCCCGCGTATCAAGGTTATCAACATATATTTGAACTCGCCCAAGAAAAGAACTTGATAGTAATTTCTCATGGCGGAATATCAGGCAATGATACGGAAGGGAAATACTGCTCACCGATAAATTTCCGCAAGGTGCTCGATAGATTTCCAAAGCTTAAGCTCGTGGTTGCCCATTTGGCCTTCCCGCATGTGAAAAGCCTTTTAGAACTTGCCTCCCAGTACCCGAATCTTTATACAGACTTATCATTTGTATTGAGGAATTCGCCGCTTACCGATGAGGTGTTTTGCGAGGTAATCCGAAGTTTTGGACCTGACCGCGTGTTTTTTGGCAGTGATTTTCCGTGGTCTGATCCGGAAAAGGATATAGATCGCCTGCTCAAGCTTAACTTGAGCGACAACGAACTTGAGATGGTGGCATGGCAGAACGCAGCCAGTATCCTTGCGTTGGCAGGGTGATATCCCAATCGCAATTCGATGAGTATATCAGAGTTGACGGAGTAGACTGAAGAGGTGGGGCAAGCGCTTTGCCTGCCTGGCTGACGATATGGAAAAAGAAAAGGATTTGCCGGCGGTCATAAGGGATGTTTTGAATACCAGAACTCCACGGGTCATCGAAGATAGGCAATCTCTGTACAAACATGCCGCCGTGCTGATCCCTCTTTTCAAGGCTCATGATGAATACAGGGTCCTTTTTACCAAGCGGACCAACAGGGTGGAGGAGCACAAGGGTCAGATATCTTTCCCAGGAGGTGCTGTGGATGATGGAGATGTATCGCTTCAGGAGACAGCCTTGAGGGAGGCCTATGAGGAGATCGGTCTTCGGAAGGAGGATGTGGTGGTTTTGGGCCAGACCGATGATACCCTTACCCTGGCATCCAACTTTGTCATCCACCCATTTGTGGGATTGATCCCCCATCCCTACGGTTTCAGGATCAACGGCGAGGAGGTTAAAAGATTAATTGAGGTACCCCTTAGGGTATTTCTGGTGGAGAATTCTGCTGACAGAATGGATGATGTTCAATACGGAGGCAACACCTACCACAGTCTGGTCTTTCCCTATGATGGTGAGGTGATCTGGGGAGCCACGGCAAGGATCATGGAGAATTTTGTAGAGATCTTAGGAGAAAATTAAACATCAATTTACACTCAAAACGCGCTTATAATTTCAGGGCTCCTGACAGTCTACAAATGCAAGTCATGGCGTTTTAAATGTCAGGAGTTCTGAATTTACCCTTTGTCATAGTGGAGACACTAATCAGCCTCGAAGGCCTTTACCCCAGCTTCGTACACACGGGTGATCTCAGTTAGTGCCTCTATATTCCGGCTGGCCGCTGCCAAAGCGTCAGCTTGGGCCAGGCCATATAGCTTAGTCGCACCCCCTTCGCTGGGGTCGGCCATGGCAGTCAAGTCGGCGAGAAGGCGCCGTTCAGCAGCCCGGCTTAACCCCAAGTATGGCAGATGATCGTACCACAGGAGTCGTTCCTCAAGGCTGGCGAAGGGATCGCGCTGCTTGCTCATAGCAGCGATCCGGCTTCCAAGTTCCCCGGCTCGCTTCAGTGCACCATCAAAGTTGAACCGGGTTGCCGGCAATGGCTCCAAAGCACGCATCTGCATCATCTGGAAAAAGTGGTAAACTGGCCGAAGCCCGGAGACGAGGCCGTTACCCGTTCCTCCGGCAATGCTGATACCAAATGCTGGCAAACCTTGGAGAGGCGCCGATCGGGCATGCACCCTGAACATCTTCAGGATGAAATATTTCACTATCCCGCTGGTATCCCACCAATAGACTGGCGTGCCCAAAACCAGCGCACCGCAGTTCAGGACCTTCTGACTAAGGTATTCAAACGCATCGTCATTATATGTGCACTTCAATTCGGTCATACACACCCAAGGAAGGCAGTCCTTGCAGGCCGCCACGACATGATCGGCCATCTGCACCAGTTCGGTGGAGGCACCCGCCCCCGCCGCACTCTCCAGCGCAGCGGTTACCAGTTGGTTCGTACGCCCCTCTTTATTAGGGCTACCAACAAAACCCAAAACGATTCCTTCTTTTCCCATAATTTACCTCCTTTTGGCTTTTATTTTCATCGATTAGACTGGATAAACGTCCATAAGTAAAGAACCCACACTTTCCCATTTTGCAGTCCCGCTTGTTAAGTTAGACGGTAATACAATCGCCGAGCATTTTCAACGAGTCTTCCGAAGAGTCGAAAGCAAACCGCTATGCATAATTTTCCCGGGAAGAGGCCGGCCAATGACCCCCTCCGCGAGGCTCGCGGCGGCGATCAGCTTATCGAGGTCAATGCCGGTTTTGATGCCAAGTTCTTCACACATGAAAACCATATCCTCAGTGCAGATGTTCCCTGCTGCAGTGCTGTCTTTGAGTGCGGCAAAGGGGCAGCCTCCCAATCCGGCCACAGAACTGTCAAACAGGTCTATACCCATTTGGAGAGCCGCATAGAAATTGGCTGCACCAAGGCCACGCGTGTCGTGAAGATGCAGCCCCAGACGTGCGCCAGGCGCTGCCTCTCTAACCGCCTCGATACGGCGTTTAAGCCCCTCGGGGTTTGCCCAACCGACCGTATCAGCCAGATAGATATTGGGCAGGGGTCGCGCCTGGCCCTGGCAAATATCCACTATGAACCTCACGCAATCAATCACAGCCGACAAGCGGACGTTGCCTGATAGGTTGCAGCCGAATGCCGTCAAGATGTAGGCCTCTTGCAAGGGAAGGCCATAAGAATCGTACACTCCCAGCAAGTCCAGCTGGTTTCGACGCATCTGTTCGGTGGTGCAGTTGTTATTCATTAGACAGAAAGCATCAGTAGTGTATAAGACCATCTTCCCGTATAAGTAGGCACCAGGCAATGCAGCAAGACGCTCAAAGCCACGTTTGTTCAACCAAACACCGGTATAACGCACTCCCTCTCGCCGAGTGATTGCTTCGAACAGTTCCTCGGCATCGGCCATGGAAGGGACTGCTTTCGGGCTGACAAAGGAGGCAACCTGAATTCGTTTGAGGCCTGTTTCGCTCAGTGCGTCAATGTCTTTAGCGCGGTCTTCCAGAGAAAAGCGTCGTTTCTCTATTTGAAATCCCTCGCGGGGCCCCTCTTCATGGAACTCAACAAACTTAGGTAGATTGCCCATTAAAGCTCTCCTTCAGAGTTAAACTCATCGCACCTTTTCCATATGGACGGATAAGATGTTGCTTTTTAAGTAGACAAGTATGGGAAAATTTGGCTTGTGTGTCAATAATGACCACTTGCAAGATGTTGTGGTCATTGGATTTGTGCTGAGTTGGTGTGTGAATAGTCAACCACCACCCCTAAAAAGGGTGGCTTGAATGGTGACCCTTAAAGGGTCTTTAAAAGAATAGTACTCACCGCAGAGACGCGGAGGACGTAGAGTTTACTTTTTTATTGTTTTCCTTTGAGAGGAAGGAAAACAATAATCACAAGCCGAACCCGACACAACAATCTTATCCAAATTTACGTTATTATATGCCCAGCTATTGTAATCACATGGATCGAGGCACTGGACGTAGGCCTTATCCCCATCACGAGATAATCTCAGCTTTCTCGGATCCACTCCGTTGTAAAGCGCGACATGGTATGGGAGGATAGAGGATAAAGAATGCATGCAAACATTGTCTGTTTCTTTCAGGTTTAACCGATATCCCTCGTCCAAGACAATCTTGTCTCCCATCCTGTAGA
>JAUUVE010000189.1 GCA_030589715.1 Desulfobacteraceae bacterium
AAATCGTTCATCGTTATTCCTTTGATAGAGGATGCGACGAATAGAAAAAGCTTACAGGAACAGCCGAGAATGGTCAAGTTCGCCTTTGAACTTGATTGTGGGAAACCTCTCGCCTTCGGGTGGATCCGTGATTGCTCCTGGCATTTAATCTAGACCCCGATGTTGCATTAAAATTCAGCCGTGTGCACGAAATATACTGCCACACAAGTACAAGAATTGCCGATTGATGCTGTCTGTGGAACATCCACCCATTTCTCTCTCTTCAATCGTAGGCGTTGACAGGTTCAGAGTGAACGGTTACCAGATCTTTTTGCAACATCGGGGGAGGATTTCGAAGCTCATCTTTGGGGTCGAAATCTCGAGGGTTTTCTGGTATGGTAAATGGAAATGGTCGCGCTTAAGTAATGGAGGGGCATAGGTAGTGCCTGAACGAAAAGTCCTTTCAGGCATGATTTTGGATTTTGGAATGCGGATTTTGGATTGAAAAAAGAAAGCAATTTCAGGGCGTTCAAGATTTGCGAGTAAAAGTAAGAACCACATTTCGAGGTTTTCGGTCAGGCACTAGGTAAAAGAAACATGAAAGCAATGGTCTTGAATAAAATATCCAGTCTGGAGGAAAATCCGACCCCGCTTGAAATGGTAGACATGCCCGGGCCTGTTCCTGGAGATAAGGAGATCTTGGTAAGGGTTTCTGCATGTGGGGTTTGTCATACAGAGCTTGATGAGATCGAGGGAAGGGCGGCCCCTCCCCGATTTCCGGTCATCTTGGGCCACCAGGTTGTTGGGAGGGTGGATAAGCCCGGGGGCAAGTCTGAAAGGTTTCAGGCAGGGGAGCGGGTAGGCATCGGCTGGATATATTCGGCCTGCGGCGAGTGCCCGCTATGTCTCCAGGGTAATGAAAACCTGTGTGAAAAATTCAAGGCCACGGGCAGGGATGCTAATGGTGGTTATGCAGAATATATGGTTGTACCCGAAGACTTTGCCCACAGGATCCCGGAGGTGTTTTCCGATTCCGAAGCAGCCCCCCTCCTGTGTGCAGGTGCAATTGGCTACCGCTCTCTTCGGCTGACAGGAATAGAGGATGGGCAGAACCTGGGGATTACCGGGTTTGGTGCCTCCGCACATCTTGTCCTTAAGATGGCGAGGCATAGATACCCCCGATCCAAGGTTTTTGTGTTTGCCAGGAGTAAAAGGGAACGAAACTTTGCCAAGGAGCTTGGAGCCGTGTGGGCTGGCGACACTGAAGAAGAATCGCCAGAAAAACTGGATTGCATCATCGACACTACACCGGTATGGAAACCCGTGGTTGAGGCCTTGAAGAACTTACAAAGCGGGGGAAGATTGGTCATAAATGCGATCCGTAAAGAGGATGTGGACAAGGAGTACCTTGTGAAGTTGGATTACCCCCGCCATCTATGGCTTGAAAAGGAGATAAAGAGTGTAGCTAACGTGGCTAGAAGAGATGTGAGCGAATTCCTGGAACTGGCAGCCAGGATTCCAATAAAGCCGGAGGTTCAAGAATTTAAATTGGAGGATGCCAACGAGGCGTTGATTGAGCTTAAGGAGCGCAAAATCAGGGGGGCAAAGGTCTTGCGAATATGAACTTTGAAAAAAGGTTGAGGCAGGAGCAAGGGATTAATGGAAAAAGATGGTCTGGATGATCTGTTTAGTAAAGCCGTTTTAGAGAACCTATTCCCAAAAGAGCGGACAGACCAGTTTTTTGATGCCCTCTTTGGGGAACCGAGCGAAGGCGCTTTTGATATCAGTCTGCAATTCAAAGGGTATGACCGAGAGAAATTGTTGTTTGAATTTCACTTGAAGGAGCGTTCAGGCAAATGTCTGGCCTGTAATCTCACCTCTGGGCTGCCTGAGGTATTCACTCGCCATCCGGTTATCAATGTAAAGGGTTTGATCCAAGGAATTGATAAACTGCTGAATGGGCGGGCCAGATGCGCTAGCTGGCAGCTCGGTTATACACGGGAAATATCCGGTGAACTTCATATTATACCGTTAGCTATCTCCCTAAAAGAATGATCCTTTGCCACGTCTGCGACACTATGTACCACGAGATCCCTTTTCCCTTGACCCCATACTATACTTTCCATATACTTCATCACCGTTCAACTGTAACATCTCGAAAGGTTTAAGCTTTTCATGGTCTCGTGCGGAGGTAATTATGGGAAAGGTAGGAATCATAGGAGTTGGACAGAGTGCTTTTGTCCGGGGGTATCCTGGCTCCATAAGGGAGCTTGCATTTGAGGGATTTAAGGAGGCCATAGCGGATGCCCAGATAGAGACCAAAGACATCGATGCCTCCATAATCTGCTCGGCTCCGGAATACGACAAGCAGCGATCTCCGGCAGGTGTTTTTGCGGAGTATCTTGGGCTCATCCCACAGCCCACTTGCTATCTTGAGAGTCTGTGTTCCT
Organism: Desulfobacteraceae bacterium; assembly: GCA_030589715.1. GTDB lineage: Bacteria > Desulfobacterota > DSM-4660 > Desulfatiglandales > Desulfatiglandaceae > JABMQV01. The sequence goes on from JAUUVE010000189.1 coordinate 2,430, forward strand.
CAAGCAGCATGGGGCTTAGGATGGCCTATTCCTTGGTCAAGTCGGGTCTCCATGACGTGGTAGCGATTATCGGTTTTCAGAAGATGTCAGAGATCTCATCAGCGGAATCGCAGGAAAGGATGGGTAGGGGCGCTGATATCCAGTGGGAGAGCCCTTTTGGCACCATGATGCCCGCCTATTACGCCATGTTTGCCAGGGGGCACATGGAAACGTATGGAACTAGCCCTGACGACCTTGCACTGATAAGGGTGAAGGCAGCCACCTATGGACAAATAAATGAAAAGGCAGTCTACCGCAAACCGGTCACCTTCGAGATGTTCTCAGATCCGGAGAGCCCCATGTCAGGGCCGGTTGCAAGCCCGCTTAGGGTTGGAGACTGTTGTGCCAATGCCGATGGTAGCTCATGTGTCATCGTTGCCAATGAGGAGAAGACAAAGGCCCTTTCCAAAAAACCGGTTTGGATCCTGGGCCTGGGTGCTGCCTCTGCGAGCGTAAATATGGCTGGCAGGGATGCCTTTTCACGCCTGGAAGTGGCAAGGCTGGCAGGCGAACAGGCCTATGGGATGGCGGGGGTTACCCCTAAGGATATCGACGTTGCCGAGGTCCATGACTGCTTTACCATTGCAGAATTGATGGCCTACGAGAATTTGGGCTTTGCTGAGCCAGGAGGGGGAAAGGAACTGATTAAGAGCAAAGAGACCTACAAGGAGGGGTGCATCCCAGTCAACGTGGATGGAGGGCTTTTATCCAAGGGGCATCCCATCGGGGCAACCGGCGGGGCCCAGATCAGGACCATTGTACTCCAGCTGCGGGGTGAGGCCGGGGAGATGCAGGTAAAGGAACCGGGGGTAGGGCTGGTCCACAATATCGGCGGTGTGGGTCTTTACGGAAACGTGTCCATTCTTGGGAGATAAGAAGATGGGTAAGAAAAAAAAAGAGGTAGATGATCGATTTAAGAAATTCGGAACGGTAAGCTTTACCTCCATTACAAAGATAAATGACTTTATCGACTACCTGGAACAGGGAAAGCTTATGGGCACCCGGTGCAAGGGCTGCGGCATCCTTTTCTTTCCCCCCAGGGCCGACTGCTATAAATGCCTTTCCAGCGATATGGAATGGGTTGAAGTCTCTGGCACAGGTAAGCTTGCAACATACAGCAAGCTGGAATATGCCCCCATTGGCTTCGGGGACGACCTGCCGTACGCCATAGCGGTATTGGACTATGGTGATTACAAGGTCTTTGGGAGGATAGCAGGCGATGTCCCTCAAGACGAAATCAAGGTGGGGATGCAGATGAAGGCCGTGGTCAATACCCTTCCAAATGGCCAGTTGAACTACGTGTTTGAAAAGGCCTGAGTAGGGAAATTGAATATTGAATATTGGCGGGGCTTGGATTTCCCTGGCCTTTAATGGAGTTCAAAAGGGGGCTTACCTACCATTGACAGATCCATTTCCCCCTAGTTCCTCCGGATGGTTGGAGATCTCCATCCACTTACCTCCAGTCGCCCACGACCCTTTAAGTGCGTTCCTGTTTGACCTGGGCTGTTCAGGCATAGTCTCAGAAGACTTTCAGGATCATACCCTCAAGGCATATCTGCCTTTTCAAGAGGATCTGGAAGATATCCGGAGCCGAATTGAGGTCTTTCTTCAAAATCTCAAGGAGGTATTCCCTGAGGCCCATTCTCCCAAATGGACATTAAAGAAGATAGAGGATCGGGACTGGAGCAGAAACTGGCGGCGATTCTTTCGCTCCGAAAGGGTTACCCTAGGGGTTATGATCGTACCCGCCTGGGAGTCTCTGCCCCCCTCCTTTGAAGGCCACGTTATCAGGATTGACCCTGGTCCTGCCTTTGGCACCGGTCAACATCCCACCACGCGTATGTGCCTTGAGGCCATGGAAAGGCTTCAAATTTCCCCATCGTGGACCATGCTCGATGTTGGCACGGGCAGCGGAATCCTCGCCATATATGGGGCCATCCTATTCCCCATTTCCCTCGATGTCTGAATCCTGGGGGATATTTGATCCTCTCTGGCCTACTGACAGAACAGGCCGATGAGGTAGGTAAGGTACTCGGAAAATACGGGTTTACCGGGTGTGAGACCATTTACCAGGAAGAATGGGCCTGTCTGGTGTGTAAGAAGCCTGGATAAAACATGAAACCGCGGACGAACGTAGACAGAATGGGACGGATAGTTGGGAGACCGAGCCCGGTATTGGCTTCTATGTGGGGGGCTATCAGGTGAGGCGATTTTTTGTTGAGGAGATATTAGAAAAGGACGGGTCCTGTTCCATTAAGGGTTCAGAGGCAAAGCACATATCTAGGGTGCTGAGGATGGGGCCGGGGGATCGGATCGTCCTCATGGACCGTAAAGGTCGCCACTTCCTCGGCAGTATCAAATCTATTAGTACCCGAGAGGTGCGGGTCATACTCGAAAGGCCTCTTCCCAAGCCGTCAGTCTCCCCTATCAAGATCATACTCTGTCAGGCCCTCATAAAGTCACGTCAGATGGACTACGTGATTCAGAAGACATCGGAGCTGGGGGTTGACCGCATCGTCCCTTTTGAATCTGAACGTACAATAGTCAGGTTGGACAAAGACAGGCTCGCCAATAAGATGAGGCACTGGCAAGAGATTGCCTTAAGTTCAGCCAAACAATGCGGCAGGATCACCCCGGTCGAAATAGCCCCGCCCAAGGCATTCAAGGCCTTGATGACGGAGTGGAAACCAACAAACGGGGTAAAGTTGATCTTGTGGGAGGAAGAGGGGGCAAGGGATCTGAAAGGCCTTCTGAGGGAAGCTCCTCCGACCAGGACGTTCATAGGCGTGGTGGGGCCTGAGGGAGGGTTTAGCCGGAAAGAGATCGAGGTTGCCAGGGATGCGGGCTTTGCCGCTGCCTC
>JAUUVE010000019.1 GCA_030589715.1 Desulfobacteraceae bacterium
GGCGAGCTGACACATTCCTCTTGGGATGAAGCCCTTGATCTAATAGACTCAAAGATATCGTAGACAAGTGAAAAGTCGTGTGCCCAGGCAATTGCCGGGGTCTGTTCAACAAGGTCTACCAATGAGTCCCTATACCTAATGCAAAAGCTCTTCCGCGTGGTCTTAGGCGGCAACCATATTGAATCACCCTTTGCCGGAAGCGGTCTCAACAATTCCATAGGTGAGCTAGAAAGCGCCAAACGCATTATCCTCATAGGGTGCGATGTGACCGAGGAAAACCCCGTTGCCGGGACATTCATCAAACGTGCCGCAAATAATGGATGTGATCTGATCGTGGTTGACTCGTGCAAGACAAAGATTGGAGAGTTTGCCACCGTAAATTTGGTGGTCAAGGAGGGCACGGAATCGGTTCTGGTTAATGGGATAATCCGGGAACTGATAGAACGAGGCCGTGAGGGGTCCGACGAACTCAAAGATGTGGCTGCCAATTTCCCGGCCCCCAAGGTTTCTCAATTAACTGGGATCGCGGCAGAAGATGTAAAGATGGCCACAGAGCTCCTGGACAGTGAAGAACCTGCCATGCTGGTCTATGGCTACCGGGTCGCCCCTTTTGCCGGGACATTCGTACAACTTCAGGAAGTGTTGGGGAATCTCGGCTGCGAGAACGGGGGAGTGAGCTATTTGGGCCCCCTAAACAATTCCCAGGGTGCCTGCGACATGGGCCTCTTGCCCGGATATCTGCCGGGCTTCGCCCCGGGGGATCAGGATGAGGCTCGAAGGCCCTTTGAAGAGGCCTGGAATTGCTCCTTGAACCCCGAGCCGGGGTTCACCCTCCCCGGGATGGTGGCAGGCATATGTGGTTCCCAAGGGGGTTCAAAAAAAGGGATTCGATTGCTCTATTGCGCCGGTGAAAATCTAACCCTTACCAAACCCGCAATTCCGGATGTTACCAAGGCCTTGGAGTCAGTAGACTTCCTGGTTGTTCAGGATATCCTGGATAGTGATATGCTGAATTATGCCCATGTGGTGCTTCCTGCCGCGGCATGGGCCGAAGAGGATGGGACCTATACCAATTGCGAGCGCCGGATCGGCCGCGTAAGGCGGGCCGTAGAAGCTCCGGGCGAGGCAAGAGCCGAAACATGGATCTTTACCCAGTTGGCAAATCGTTTGGGTTCCAACTGGTCCGAGGCAAGTAGCCGAGAAATCTGGGAAAAGGAGATCGCGACGCTGGTCCCGTACCTCAAGGGAATCACGTACGACCGCATCGAAGAAGGAGGTCTCCAGTGGCCTGTGCCCGATTCGGAATCATTAGGCACCTCATATCTGAATGGTGATAGACCTCCCCTGATCAGAGGCTCCCTCAATTCCTTTAACTACCATCACCGGAGGCTCTTGGAGCAGTGTGATGGTCTCCTGGAATCCCTTACCGCCGCTGGAGGTGTTGGGACACGTGTTATACCCAGCAACCAGCAGGAGGTGACAGAGGAGTTTATCAAACTGCTGGAGGAGGAAGAAAAGCTCGATGAAAAGGATCGGATCGACCAGATCCTGGACACCTATCGAACAAAAAGGGGCGGACTGATTCCAGTGCTTCAGCAAGTTCAAGGAATCTTAGGCTTTTTACCGGTTTCCGTACAAAACTATATAGCCAATGGACTGGGTCTTCCACCATCGGATGTCTTTGGTGTTGTTACGTTCTACTCCTTTTTCACCATGGTCCCCAGGGGCAGGCATACGATTCGAGTCTGCCTGGGTACGGCCTGCTTTGTCAAGGGTTCAGCAAAGTTGCTGGAGACCCTTGACCGCCACCTGGGTGTAGAGGTGGGAGGTACCACTGAGGACAGGGAATACTCATTGGAGATTGTACGTTGCGTAGGTGCCTGCGGTTTGGCTCCGGTGATGGTAATAGACGATGCCACCCATGGCCAGGTGGACCCCAAGAAAATCGTGGAGATCGTCGAAAGTTACAGGGGGGCTTCGGGCTAGAAAATGACATTAGCCGAATTGGTTGAAAAGCTGGACCTGGATGTCAAGACGGGAAGCCAACGGCTCGATGCGGTAGTGACCGGGGGTTACGCCAGTGATCTCTTGAGCGACGTCATGGGGAATGCAAGGGAAGGAGATCTGTGGGTCACCTTACAAATCCACCAGAATATTGTGGCCGTTGCGGTGATGAAATCCCTGTGCGGGATCATCCTGGTTAATGCGAGGGCGCCTGACGAGGAAACTGTCCAAAAGGCGCCAGCCGAACAGATCCCCATCATGGTCAGCAGGATGCCCGCATTTGAACTGGTTGGGCAGCTATATCAACTGGGGATTTCCGGAAGCTGACACTCACGAAATATCACCACTCAAGGGGCGTTCTTGGCAGGGAAGGGGTCGGAAGCATTACGGGCTGTGGCAGCGGATCTTCATATACATACATGCCTCTCACCGTGTGCTACCCTCGACATGACGCCCATGAAGATCGTCAAGGAGGCCTGCGCCAAAGGGCTGACGATCATCGCCATAACAGACCATAACAGCGCGGAGAACACCAGTGCCGTTATGGCAGCGGCCCGCGAAACAGGGCTTCGCATCATCCCGGGCATAGAGGTAACAACCTCTGAAGAGGCCCACATTGTTGCCCTCTTCGGAGACGCCGAAAGTGCCCTTTCCATGCAGGAGCTTGTATACAAAAAGCTCCAAAGGGGCGAAAATAATGCAGAGCTATTCGGCATCCAGGTGGTGGCCAATGAGTCAGACGAAGTTGAGGGCATCAACAAACGTCTGCTGATCGGGGCTACCGACCTCCGCTTAGAAGAGGTGGTTGAAGAGATACATGACCGTGGGGGGCTTGCAGTGGCAGCCCATATCGATAGACAAAGCTTCAGCGTGGTCAGTCAACTGGGCTTCATTCCGGAAGGGGTGAGATTTGATGCCATTGAAATCTCAAAGGGCATGACCCTAAATGAGGCCCGAAACCGCTTCAGTGAGTACAAACTGGTCCCCCTTATCACCGCCTCAGACGCCCACGGTCTGGAAGAAATCGGTGCGGGCCGGACCCATTTTCAGGTTGCCTATCCGGATATAGCCGAGTTAGGCCTCGCGTTGAAAGGCATAAGTGGTCGCAAGACAATTGAAGGCACCACAGATCTTCCTCAAACCGTCAATCGCCAATAGATGATCGTCAACGCATGGAGGATCTCTCGCTCCACATACTGGACATTGCGGAAAATGCCACAAATGCCGGGGCCACTTTGGTGGAAATATTTATCAGGGAGGATACAGGCAAAAATTTGCTTGAGATAGTGATCCGGGATAACGGAAGCGGCATGAACCAGCAGATGCTTGAAAGGGTGCGGGACCCATTTGTGACCACACGGAAAACCCGTCGCCTGGGACTGGGATTGCCTTTGCTGGAACAGGCCACTCGGGAGGCAGGTGGCAATCTAACGATCGCATCAGAACCTGACCGGGGAACCGAGGTCACTGCAACCTTTCGGGCCAACCACATTGACAGGAAACCATTGGGGGACATGGGATCAACCATGATCTCCCTTATTGTCGGTAGCCCTGAAGTAGATTTTGTCTATGAATCCGATCTGGACGGGGAAAAGACCAGACTGGATACAAGGGAAATCAGGGCCGAAATGGGGAGTGCGACAGCAATAAACGATCCGGCGCTCCTGCAATTAATTAGGAACCTCTTCAAGAAGGACCAACAAAATTAGAAGAACTCTTTACCATTACCGAAGGTATGAAAGATGGCAAAGCTACGAGTTGAAGACCTCAAAAAGATCAAGGAATCCTTAAAGGGAACCGTGAATCTGAGAGACGGTACCCACCGTGTGAAGGTTACCGTGCATATGGGGACTTGCGGAATCGCCGCCGGCGCTCGTCCAATCATGAACACATTTCTTGAAAGGATCGAGAATACCGGGGCCAATGACATTATCCTGACCTCTTCGGGTTGTGCCGGTCTTTGCAATTACGAGCCCATGATCACCGTGGAGGTCGTCGGTTCCGCCCCTGTCAAGTACGTCAAACTGGACCCTGAAAAGGCTTCCCGGATCTATGATGAGCATGTAATGAACGGCAATCCCGTAGCCGAGTACGCACTATCTGTTGGCAGTGAAACCACGTACTAGGAAATTGATTCCGATTCCAACCCCTGAATCTTGAGAAGTTGAGACCGAGGCCAAACCTATGGAAAAGAAGTATCGCGTTCACCTTCTGATCTGCGCTGGAACCAGTTGCGTTGCCAGCGGCTCACTGGATCTGAAAGACGCGCTTGTAAATGAAATTGAAAAACAAGGACTAAATAACGAGGTATTTGTGGCAACCACGGGGTGCAATGGCTTCTGTGCCGCAGGCCCCCTGATGATTGCGTATCCGGACGGCGTATTTTACCAGAAGCTCAAGGTGCAGGATGTCCCTTACTTTGTGGATGAATACCTTTTAAAGGGGAGAGTGGTAGAGAAACACCTCTTTGAAAGCCCTGAGGGGGACGAACTTATCCCAAAGATCAAAGAAATAGGCTTTTTTAGTCGCCAGATCCTCGTGGCCCTCAGAAACCGTGGGCTCATAGACCCTGACAAGATAGACGAATACATCGCCCGTGACGGTTACTTGGGTGCCTCCAAGGCCCTCCTCGAGATGAAACCCGAGGAAATTGTGGAAGAGATGAAGTCCTCGGGTCTGAGAGGGCGTGGAGGGGCAGGCTTTTCCACGGGTCTAAAATGGCAGTTCTGTGCCGCCTCCGAGGGCAGCCCAAAATACATCCTCTGCAATGCCGATGAGGGTGACCCGGGTGCCTTCATGGACAGATCTATCTTGGAAAGCGACCCCCACGCGGTCTTGGAGGGGATGATCGTCGGGGGCAAGGCCATCGGGGCCCATCAGGGGTATATTTACGTGCGCGCCGAGTACCCTCTGGCAATCGAGCGGTTGCATACGGCCATAGCCCAGGCCAAGGAGTATGGCCTCCTGGGAGAGGACATACTGGGTTCCGGTTTCGACATGGATATTGAGCTATATTATGGTGCCGGGGCCTTTGTATGCGGTGAAGAGACCGCTCTGATGCGTTCCATTGAGGGTCAGAGGGGTATGCCTCGGCCGCGACCACCCTTTCCCGCCCACAAAGGATTGTGGGACAAACCATCTGTTCTCAATAATGTGGAGACCCTTGCCAATATCCCCCAGATTATCTACCGCGGTGCGGACTGGTTTAGCAGCCTCGGAACTGAAAAGAGTGCGGGAACAAAGGTATTCGCCTTGAGCGGTCTTGTCAGGAATATCGGACTCATTGAGGTACCCATGGGTACCCCCCTCAGGTCGATCATCTATGACATCGGGGGAGGGATCCCCGATGGCAAGAGGCTCAAAGCGGTGCAGCTAGGTGGCCCCTCGGGTGGCTGCGTCCCCGAGAGTCTTATTGAAACCCCGGTCGACTATGAGTCCATCGCCAAGACAGGGGCAATCGTCGGCTCGGGCGGCATGGTGGTGATGGACGAGACCACATGTATGGTAGACCTTGCCAAATTCTTCCTTGGGTTTACGGCGGAAGAGTCGTGCGGGAAGTGTACTCCCTGCCGCGAGGGTACACAGCAACTACTCGAAATTCTTGAAAAGATCACCCAGGGACTCGGGGAGCCTGAGGATCTGGACAGGCTTGAGCAGCTCAGCAAGGTGATCCAGATGGCTTCACTGTGTGGCTTGGGACAGACGGCACCGAATCCGGTGATGAGCACTTTGCGCTATTTCAGGCACGAATATGAGGCGCATATATATGACAAGCATTGTCCCACGGGCACCTGTAAGCGGATCAGCTCCCCACCCTGCCAGTCCACATGTCCTACGGGTCAGGACGCCTCCACCTATGTGGCCCTTATCGGCCAGGGCAAGGTGGAAAAGGCCTGGGAAATCATCCGCAAACAGAACCCCCTGCCCATGGTCTTAGGACGTGTCTGTCCCCATCCGTGCGAGAGCAGCTGCACGCGTGGAGAGGTGGACAAGCCAATTAGCATCTGTGGCTTGAAACGCTTTGCCGCAGACAACATGCGCAGGATGCTGTGGCAGGTCCAACGGGCACCTGTGCTTTACCCCGACGACAAGGTGGCCGTGGTTGGCTCAGGTCCGGCTGGCCTCACTGTGGCCTATGACCTGGTCCAGAAGGGCTATCCCGTCACCATCTTTGAAAAACTCCCTGTTGCCGGCGGGATGCTTCATGTGGGTATCCCGGAGTACAGGCTCCCTCGGGATGTGCTGGCCGATGAGATCGGAGCCATCCGGCATTTAGGAGCGGATATCCGACTGGGAATGACCGTTGGAAAAGATGTAACCTTTGAAGAGCTGATGGGCCAGGGGTACAGGGCCTTCTTTCTCGGGGTGGGGGCCCATAAGGGGTTGGAGCTCCGGATCCCCGGCGAAGATGAGTTAGAAGGATGTATCGACGCCACCACCTTCCTGAAGAAAATTGGCTTGGGTGAGAAGAGGGTTCCTGGGCGGAAGGTCTGTGTTATCGGAGGGGGAAACTCGGCCATCGATGCTGCCCGCACCTCATTACGGTTGGGTGCGGAAGAGGTCCATATCGTATACCGACGTCAGCGTGAGCAGATGCCCGCAAACCCTGCCGAGGTGGAGGCAGCACTTGAGGAGGGCATCCAGATCGACTTCCTCACCAACCCCGTTCGCATCCTGGGAGAGAAAGGTAAGGCGGTGGGGATGGAATGTATCCTGAACGAACTGGGAGAACCGGACGCAGGCGGGCGGCGGCGGCCTGTGCCTGTTCCAGGCTCGGAGTTTGTTATAGAATGCGATGTGATCATTCCTGCGATCAGCCAGGAATCTGATCTCTCCTTCCTCCCCCAGAATCATAAATTCTCAATCAGCCGCTGGAATTCCTTCCTGGTAAACGAAAGGACCTTGGAGACCAACATCCCTGGATTCTTTGCGGGCGGTGATGCAGTCACCGGGCCGGCAACCGTGGTAAAGGCAATCGCTGCCGGACATCAGGCCGCTGTCTCCATAGACTGCTACCTCCGCGGGAGGGACTACCAGGGCTACTGGTATCCAAAGCCGCAACTGACAGTTGAGCGATTGGAACTGTCTGAGGAGGATGAAAAACTCGTCCGGCCCAAAATGGAAGAACTTCCCGTTGGTGACAGAGTGGATAACTTCAAAGAAGTGGAACTTGGGCTTGATGAAAACTCGGCGCTCTGCGAGGCACGACGCTGCCTCCGCTGCGATCTTTAACCCATTTAAGCATAAACAGAGCTAAAAAACTCCTGAGGCTCAAAAGAAAGGTTTATAGTAAGCCCCGTTAGAAGGCGGTGGCATTAGACTCCGACCTTTTATCCCCGCTATAAATAGCGGGGCTTTCTAACGGGGTAAAGTTTAGGGAAAGGAGGATAACACTATGTCAAGATTAGACCTCTTAAAGACCGTGGGAGTATTCTCTGGTCTCGATGAGAATGAGATCGCCCAGATAGAGCCCATATGTTCAGAGAGGGAATACCATCATAACGCCAGGATATTTCACGGAGGACACGTAATCGGGGGCGGGGATGATGCCAGGCATCTTTCCATCCTAGAAGAAGGACGGGTGGATCTGCGTTTCGACCTGCCCATGCGAGAGTCCGATGAAGAAACCACCGTTGCCACGGTAAAACCAGGGCAATGCTTTGGCTGGTCCAGCCTGGTGCCGCCTTACCGGTACACCCTTTCGGCATACTGTACTTCGGATCAGTGTAAGGTCCTTGAGCTGAAGAGGGACGAACTCGTTGAGATCTTCGAGCAAGATCATAAGATCGGGTATGTGGTGATGGGGAATCTCTCACGAATAATTGCCAGGAGGTTTTTTATCCTCCAAGATGAGTATGCCAAGCAGCTGGGCCACCGCATGATGAGATGGTAGGCCCATCTGATTGGGCTCAACCAGGCCACCCGATATTGAGGTATGTGTTCACAGGTTCAGAATTCTCCATTCAGAACCCATGAATCAGCGGTTTAGATTTTCGGTGAACCCTGTCGAAGATCCCGCCCAATGCGGGGAACCTCTGAACCCGTAAACGGTTACAAGGCAACAAACCGGGCGACCGTTCCATTCCCCCGTACCCCCGTCCCTCCGCTCCAGTGAGACAGTACAATGAAAAATTGTCCATAAATTGAAAATTTTGTGATTTGCAAGAACCTGCGGATGCACCCACCCGATTCCTCTCCATCCCGTTACTCCAATTTCTTATACATGTGAGAGCGCGGTCAAAATCCTCCATCGGCCCAAGTCTGTCGCCAAGCCATTGGCGTGACACACTGCAAGAAAGATTTTGACTAATCCTGATGACTTAGTATCATAGTGAAGCCTTTGCCCTGATTTTGGCAAATCTCAATAGGTTTGGCTGAGAGCAGTTTGAGCATGACGGACAATTCTCTTATTGGCAAAATTTCCTTTATAAGCATGGCCCTGGCGTTACTCCTCTTGGGGTGTGGGGATAGGGCAGAGACAGGCGTTGATAAGAAAAATGAGCGGAGCCGGGTAAAATCGGTCAACGTTAGCCATGTTGATGCAACCCCACCCCAAGGAAATATCGAATACGTGGGAGTGCTGGTGGCCCACCGCAAAGTACGTGTATTCAGTGAATTGGGAGGTACCATCGAAAGGCTCCTCTTTGAGAAAGGGGACAGGGTCCGAAAAGGTGATCTACTCGCTGAGGTGAGTACAAGCAGCTTCCGCCTGAAGGTCCGGCAGGTACAAGCTGCAAGGGAGGCTGCAGAGAGCCAGATAGAGAAACTCAAAAGGGGAAGCAGACCACAGGAGATCCAGATCGCCAGGGCCGCGTTGGAAGAGGCCGAGGCTGCCTTGTTTGAGGCGGAGAAGGATTTCAAGAGGATAGAAGGGCTTTACAAGATCCGGGCAGTCTCCAAGAGGGAATACGATGCTGCCGTCAGAAAACTCAATACTGTCAATGCAAGAATGGACTCGGCACAGCAGCAACTGGTCCTTGCCCTCCAAGGACCTCGGGTTGAGGATATCAAGAAGGCCAGTGCGAACCTGGACCAGGCCGAGGCTGCACTGGCTTTGGCAAAAGACCAGGTGAAGAAATCAAGGCTGCATGCCCCCTGCGACGGCATAATAGCCTTTCGAGATGTCGAGGTGGCGGAGGTAATACCACCCGGGACTCCAATCACCCAGGTGATCGACCTTAACCGCTTGAAGATAAAGGTATCTTTGGGAGAAAAGGATATCTATGTCTTGGAAAATCATAAGCGTTTCCCCTTTACTATCGACGCCATTCCCGGAGAGGAGTTTAATTGCCGGTTGACTTTTCTCTCCCCCGCTGCAGATCCCACTACCCGCTCCTTTCCCGTAGAACTACTGGTAGAGGAAACCGACCCGCGGATGGCCGATGGCATGACCGTCAGGATAAGGTTTCCTGTTGCTGACAAAAAAAAGACCATAAAGGTCCCTTCGGCATGGCTGTCTGAACAAGATGGGAAAATAGGTCTCTATATAGCCAAGGACGGAAAGGCCCTATTCAAAGAGGTAACCCTTGGCAATTACTACGACCAGCGGGTGGAAATCCTTGCGGGCTTTAGTGACAAGGACCTGGTCATCACCAATCCCGCTGGCCTAAAGAGCGGTGACCCGGTAAGGGTCAGCCAATAGTCATTGGTCAACGGTCATTAGTCATTTATCATTAGAGATTGGTCAGCCTCCATACAAAACATACTCATATCCGCAATCCCTCCGGGTCGTAGGCCGTACGGGCCGGAGGCCAAAATCCAAAATGATCTGAAATGTTCCTGACCAAATTTGCCATATCAAGACCCATCGTCGTTAGAATGGCCCTGATCCTCATCGTGATATTTGGCATTTACTCCTACAGAAAAATGCCCAAATACATGGACCCGGATATCACGATTGGAGAAGGCGTCATTGTTACCCTATGTCCAGGATTCTCTCCGGAGGAGATGGAAAAACTGGTCACGAGCAAGATCGAGGATGAACTGGAGGGTATAGCCGAGCTCAGGCGATACGAATCCAACTCATACGAGAGCACCTCCAAGATTCACGTCTTCTTTAACACCCGCCTTTCAGAATATGAAATCGACCAGGCCATGCAGGAGATAAGAAATGCGGTAGACCGGGTAGAGGACCTTCCCAGGGAGGCAAAGGTCCCCAGGGTCATTGAGATCGATATAGCCCTCTTTCCCGTCTGTATGGTGGGGCTGTCCGGCCAGCTTCCCATGATGCAGCTTCAGGATATTGGTGGAGAGATCGCCGACACCTTTGAAACCATAAATGGGGTGTCGGAGGTGCAGATCATGGGGGAGAGAGAAAATGAGATCTGGGTAGAACTAGACCCCCGCCGCATGTCGGCCTACGGCATATCCATACCCGAAGTGGCCCAGGTCTTAGCCAGACGGGTGCAGAATCTCCCCGGTGGCACCGTAGAAATGGACGGGCACGAGACCGCAATCCGGATGGTCGGGGAGCCAGGGAGGCCCGAGGATTTGGGAAATATTGTGCTCAAGAGCGTCAATGGGGGCACCGTCTACCTGAGTGATATAGCCAAGATAACCCCAACCCTGGAAAAAGCCAGGACCCTTACCTTCATAGACAAGAAGAACGCCTTGGTCCTCGCCATAAAGAGGAAGAGAAATACAAACATGATCCAGATCGTAGACGATGTAAAGGGACTCTTGAAAGACATCCCTGCCCAATACCCCGGTCTCAAGACAACCCTCTATTTTGACCAGTCAAAGGAGATCAAGAAACGGATCAAGGAACTCCAGACCAATGGTCTTTTGGGTATTACCCTTGTCTTTTTGATCCTTTGGCTCTCCATGGGGCTGCGTAACGCCCTCTTTGCCTCGATCGGTATCCCAATCGCCTTTTTTCTCACCTTTGTCCTTATGAAGGGCTTTGGCCTTTCCATAAATATCCTGACCCTTTTTGGCCTGATCCTCGTACTTGGTGTGGTCGTGGATGACGCCATAGTGGTCCTTGAAAATATCTATCGCCACCTGGAAGAGGGCAAGTCCCTTTTGAAAGGGACCCTTGAGGGGAGCCGTGAGGTACTGGCCCCGGTGCTTGCATCTGTCACAACCACCATGGCCGCCTTTTTCCCGATCCTTATTATGGTCGGTGGCATTATCGGCCGATACATGGCCGGTCTGCCAAAGGTGGTAATCTTCGCCCTAGCAGCCTCGCTCTTTGAGGTCTTTTTTATGCTCCCTTCCCATGTGGTTGAACTGACACCCAAGAATGCCTTTGAGAAGACCCGGAAGAGACGTCTGGACATATTTCGGCCCTTGCGAAGGATCTACTACCCTTTTTTGAGGGTCATTCTCAGACACCGGTACGTCTCTGTGCTGGTAATAGTAGTATCAACCGTTTTGGCCTTTTTTCTCTACTTTCAAACCGATTTCGTCATGTTCCCCAAGAGCGATGTCTTCCCCAGGTTCAATATCTACTTTGACCTCCCCGCCAATTCAACATTGGCGCGATCCAGGGAAACCCTTATGGACTTGTCCGATCTCGTAAAAGACCGTATTGGCGACGAACTGGAGGCCCCCATCGCCGTTGCAGGGATGAAAGAGGTCAATTACGAGCCCATATTCGGGAGGCATTACGGCCTCTTAATGGTAATCTTGAAGACCGGAAAGGCAAGAGAACATAGTGTTGTGGAACTGATGGACCGAGTCAGGGACGATGTTGGTCAACTTCTCACATCCCGTGGGGCCACCTCATTTGTCTTGGAGAGGCTTATCGAAGGCCCCCCTGTGGGTGCTGATGTTGACCTAAAAATACAGTCACCCAGCTGGAAGACTTCCGCAAGAATATCCCGTCTGCTCAGAGAGGAGATGGGCCGGCACAAGGGGATCGTGGATATCCGGGACGATTTTTCGAGAGAAAAACAGTTTATGGAAATTACCGTTGATGAGGCAAAGGCAAGAAAGCTCGGGATTGACCAGAGCCACCTTGTAATGGCGGTCCAGGCCGCGTTTTATGGCCTGCCGGTAGCCACTTACAACAGGGGGGATGAAGAACAAGAGATCAAGCTAAAATACCTGCTCCGGTACAGGCACGACTTTGATGACCTGTTGAATCTGAAGGTGGTGGTTCAGGGACACGGCGAGATCCCATTAAAGGAATTGGCCAAAATCCGCCTCACCCCGGGGTTTCATAATATTTACCATTACAACGGCAAGGAGACCGTGCGCCTTACTGCCAACATCAAAGAGGTACAGGAGGATCAAAAAGGGTTGTTAGGGTTCTTTTCCAGCCTTACCGGGGAGAAGATGACGGCGGTAAGGGCCAACGGGATCGCCATAGACTATTTTAACAGTATCAGAGAAAACTTTCCGGGCGCAAGGCTCATTGCGGGTGGGCTCCAGGAGGAGACCAATACATCGCTCATGGAGCTTGGTAAGGCAGCCATTGTGGCGCTTTTTCTCATATTCTTCATCCTATCGCTGCAGTTCAACTCCTTTACCCAGCCCTTTATCATAATGATAACCATTCCCTTTGTTACTTTGGGTGTCATGGTGGGATTGCTCGTCAGCAACAATCCTTTGACCTTCATAACCCTGATCGGTCTCTTGGCCCTCACAGGGATAGTAGTTAACGACTCTTTGGTCCTCATAGACTTTATCAACCGCTATCGCAAGGAACACCCAAAGCAACTATATCTGGCCATCGTGCGGGGTTGTCACGTACGCATGAGGCCCATCATATTGACATCGCTGACCACCATATTTGGTTTGGCACCCATGGCCCTTGGACTGGGTGGAAAGTCTATCTTTTGGGCCCCCCTGGCCACTGCCATAATATGGGGACTTGGCTTCGCCACCCTGCTCATACTCTCCATGGTGCCCGCGTATTATGCCATCCTTGAGGACATTGGCTACCTTATCCGGCACCGGAAGCGAAGAAAGGCAGATACCTTAAGGGAGATAGATGAGGCCTTTCAGCATGAAGAAATACAGCCATATATGAAGTGAGCCTTGGAAGATCCACGTCTGACCTCTGACATCTGACATCTGACCTCTGACATCTGACCTCTGAATTCGCGCCCAGACAGAGCGGCAAGACCACCTTCTTTGAGGGTTTTTGCCTGAACCTGGAGAAAGATCCCACTTACGTACCCCTCCTTCTTAGCTTTCAAAGGTACAGGAATCTCGATAAGGAGAAGTTTTATCAACTCGTTCAGAAAGATCTTTACAGCCAGCTGGTTAACAGGCTGAGTGCTGTGGATTGTCCAAAACTGAATGCCGTAAGGACCTACCTGGATTCCCATACGCTAACAGATCACATTACCTTTAGTGAACTCTTTGAAGAACTAAATCGGATCATAGAACTCAAAAAAATCTTTATTTTCATAGATGAGTTTGACGGAATACTGCTTATCGAGCTGGAAAATTTTCTCACTACCTTGAGGGATCTATATCAAAGATACAAA
>JAUUVE010000320.1 GCA_030589715.1 Desulfobacteraceae bacterium
AAGTTACTCCCTGGCCCAGACCTGGTTTTCCGGGACCGCAACAATTGACCATTCTGTGAACTAAGGGTTCTCCGAGCCGGAGGCCAGGGCAGGCCAAAATCCAAAATCCCTGGCCCAGACCTGGCTTACGACGCTCGGGTTGTGTAACACTCATTTCCGAAGAGTTACAACGACAGCCCAGCAATATTTCAGATAAGTCGCACCAGGGCAGGCCAAAATCGTGTCTGCCGTTAAACCTCTTAGCCTTCAAGTCCGCCCATGTCAAGGGACATCCCTACAGCCCTCTTGTACCACGCCTTTCCGCTTGACCCACAACTATGGATCCTCCTATACTTCAATACGTCAAAAGTAATCAAAATAACATTTTACCAAGCAGGCCAGCCTCATGCCAACTATCAACGTAGAGGAGCTTACCATGCCCATCACCCCGGATTCCCTTGCCCAACGCGACATCGAAACCCTGGTCCACCCTTACACAAACCTTGCGCTCCACCGGGAAAAAGGCCCCCTCAGTATTGAGCGGGGAGAGGGGATCTATGTCTGGGACAACGATGGCAAGCAGTATATAGAGGGCCTGGCCGGCCTCTGGTGCACGGCCCTCGGCTTTGGCGAGAAGGCATTGGTGGAAGCGGCTATTGAGCAACTCAATAAGTTGCCCTACTACCACCTATTTGGGGACAAGAGCCAGGTCCCGGCCATCCAGCTAGGCGAGCGGCTCAAGGCCATGGCGCCCATGCCCGTGTCAAAGGTCTTTTTTGTCAACTCTGGTTCGGAGGCCAATGACACCCAGATCAAGCTGATCTGGTATTACAATAATGCCCTGGGCCGGCCCGAGAAAAAGAAGATAATCAGCCGAATCAAGGCCTATCACGGTGTGACAATAGCGGCTGGAAGTCTTACAGGGCTCCCATTTGCGCACCAGGATTTCGACCTTCCGCTCCCGGGCATCCTGCACGCGGACTGCCCCCACCATTATCGATTTGCAGAGCCCGGCGAGACAGAGGAAGAATTCGCCACACACCTTGCCCAAAACCTGGAAGAGCTGATCATTCGAGAAGGCCCCGATACAGTTGCGGCCTTCATCGCAGAGCCTGTCATGGGAGCAGGCGGCGTGATTATTCCCCCCGGGACCTATTTCAAAAAGGTACAGGCGGTACTCAAAAAATATGACATCATATTCATCGACGACGAGGTGATCTGTGGCTTTGGCCGTACTGGAAACACCTTTGGTTGTGAAACCTTTGGCTTCACCCCCGACACAATGTCGGTGGCAAAGTCCTTGTCATCCGCCTATCTACCTGTGGCTGCCGTGCTCATTCCCGACTATATTTACGAGGCCATGGTTGAGGGGAGCCGCAAGCTCGGCACCTTCGGGCACGGATTTACCTATTCGGGCCATCCCACATGCACAGCGGTTGCACTCAAAAACTTAGAGATTATGGAGGAGCGTCAGATATTCGAACACGTCCGAAAGGTCATGCCACGGTTTCAAGAGCGGCTAAGTGCCATGGGGGACCACCCTCTGGTAGGCGAGACGAGGGGCATAGGGCTCATCGGCGGTTGCGAACTCGTAGCCGACAAGGGATCAAAACGGTCCTTCGACCCAAAACAGGGAGTTGGCCCTCATTGCGCTGCCCGGGCCCAGGAGCATGGGTTGATCCTGCGCAGCCTGGGCGATACCATAGCCTTTTGTCCACCGCTGATCATCACAGAAAATGAAATCGACGAGCTCTTCGATCGATTCTCACGGGCACTCGAGGACACAGAGACATGGGTGGAAAAAGAGCAATTCCGCAAGTCGTAAGAGTAACCTCTCAATAAGTTTGGGGGAAATGACCGGGGGTTTCCGGAGTGGGGTTAGGCATGTGAAAGGAAAGCAGAAGATGGGACATAAAGAGGTCTTGAAAAAAATCTTTGAAGAGATGGAACGAAAGGAAGAGGAGCTGATCCACACAACCTCGGAACTAGTAAAGATCCCGAGCCTGATAGGCGAAGAGACCGAGGCCCAAACATATATTGAATCAAAATATGGGGAAACGGGCCTGAGGGTGGAATCCTTTGAAGCAAATCTTGATGAGATCAAGAAACATCCCGCCTATATAGAGATACCCCACAGCTATGAAAATCGCCCCAATGTGGTGGGTGTGTTGGAGGGCTCTGAACAATTCCCGTCGCTGATTCTGAACGGCCATGTTGATGTGGTTTCCCCTGAACCTATAGATAAGTGGACATTTGACCCCTGGGGAGGGGAGATCAGTGATGGCAGGATATACGGTCGTGGGGTCTTGGACATGAAAGGCGGGCTCATCGCCAACCTCTTTGCCATCAAGGCCATCCTTGAGAGCGGCATCAGACCAAAGGGAAGGGTAATCTGCCAAAGCGTGATTGAAGAAGAGGCAGGAGGAAGCGGGGGCACACTGGCCTCTTTTCTCAGGGGATACAAGGCCGATGGTATGCTGATTACTGAGCCTTCTAACTTGAATGTCTCTATCACCCACAGCGGTGTAAAATATTTCCGGGTCAAGCTGATCGGCAAGACTGCCCATGCTGCACTATCTCATACCGGGGTAAATGCCATTGGAAAGATGAACAAAATCTATGAGGCGCTTATTAAGCTGGACGAGAAGCGAGCGGCAGAACACACCTATCCGCTCGTCGAAAAATTCAGCGGTCGGCCGTGCAACCTAAATATAGGCACCTATTCCGCCGGAGATTGGGCCTCCAGCGTCGCTGGTATGGCAGAGATGGAGTGTAGGATTGGATTTGTCCCAGGCGAAAACGGAGAGGACATTGTAAGAGAGGTGGAGGGGACCATATTCAAGGTTTCGCAATCAGATGATTGGCTCCAAAAATATCCGCCCACTGTCCAGTGGTATGGGTGGGATACGGAACCATGGGTTCAAGACGAAGATGACAAGTTCATTCAATCATTTCTGGAATCTTCCGCAGCCATACTGGGCAACAGGCCCGAACTAGTAGGATTCCCCGGGGGGCTGGATACCCGTTTTTCCCCCTACTTCGGTATCCCCTCCTTTGCTTTCGGCCCCTCGGGTGAAGCCCTTCACGGCCCGGATGAATTTGTGGAAATAGACTCTTTGGTCACCCTGACACGTATCATCGCCAAGTTTATCCTTGATTGGTGCGGATACGAGTAGAAGATAGATCAGGCCTTTCTCTCCCCGGACTTCTCCTGGGCCTTCTCCGCATAGACCTTCATGAGGACCTTGCCCCAACCCCCTTTGTCCAGACCCACGTCCGTACACTGAACTATCTGGGATCGCTCAAGATTGGGGTCGGAGTTGCTGATAAACCTCTCGTATATGGCCGGCAAGACGTTGCTAACCGGCCCCAGGGCAAACATGCACATCCTCTTTGGGCACTCTTCCGTGATCAGCTGCCCGCCTCCGGTCATCACGAACCGGTCCCCCACCCGGTGCCGGGCATGACAGCCGTGGGACTCGATCACCTCGGCCACAATGCGGCTCTTTACGAACCCCGGCGTCTGGTTCACCATCCGCACCTTTTCGGGATCAGAGCGAAAGACCTCCATCTCCTCATCTGTGTATCCCATATCGCCCTGAAAACGGTTC
>JAUUVE010000385.1 GCA_030589715.1 Desulfobacteraceae bacterium
ATCAGCCAGGCGGCCTTATAAACCAGCCCTCGCAAGGCCTCAATCCTGATTGCCATCGCGGTTAGTTGTGCCTGCGTTAATTGAAAGGTCCCAAGCAGGGCGCCGAAGGCGCTCCTCTCATTCGAATATCTCACGCTTGCCTCCAGACAGGCTTGGGAGAGCCCGAGCCCTTGGGCCGCCACCATAGGCCTTGTCGTGTCAAAAAAATGCATCAGTTGGTAAAAACCCCTCCCTTCTTCCCCCACCAGATTCTCCTGGGGCACCCGTACATCCTCAAAGGTGATCTCTCCTGTGTCACTCGCCCGGATACCTAACTTCCCGGGGATCTTGGTCCTGGTGACCCCTTCCGCATCGCCGGGTACAATAATCATGCTGAATCTATTGTGCCTCTTTTCCTCGGGAGAAGTTATGCATTGTGTTATCATAAAGTCACAAACCGTCCCATTGGTTATGAACATCTTGCTTCCATTAATGATGTAATCGTCACCATCTTTGGATGCACGGGTTCTGTATCCGGCCACATCCGTGCCTGCATCGGGTTCTGTAAATGCGCCAGCACTCACCATCTCACCCCTGCAGACAGGTGGTAAATACCTCTTTTTCTGTTCTTCGCTCCCATACAGATAGATGGCCTCAGAGCCGAACGAGGCTGCAACCACATTCAGCGCAATCCCCATGTCCACCCTGGAGAGTTGCTCCATGATGACTACTAATCCCAAATTCCCAGCTCCTGCTCCGCCATACTCCTCTGGCACCCACGCCCCAACCAGTCCGTTTTCAGCGCCTTTCTTTACTACCTCGGGAGTGTATTTTTCCTCTGCATCGCACTCACGCGAGAGTGGGGCCAACTCGTTCTGAGCAAACTTATACGCCATGTCCTTCAACATCCTTAATTCTTCTGTCAATTCAAAATCCATCTGTAACTCCTTGCTTTGTATCTATTAATTCCCCTGAAGTTATCCCGTGTCCCTTTCCCAACAAACAATAAATATTTCTGACCCAGGGCAATCCTGTCCATCTGTCAAATGAATTGACGCTCGACCCGGAGGCACACGAGTATATGCACCTATTGCCCTTTAATCAACCCCCCCTTTCCCCTCCATAAAACAGGGCATTTTCCTGTTGACAATTTCATCATCCCATGTTCCAAGTCTTTAAGAAAACTCAACCGGACAAGAGGGGGCCATGGGGCTTAAAGAACTCATAGACCGCAGCACTTAATGGGGCGTTAGGGATGTCTCTAGTTCGGCCTCGTATTATCATAGCCGCCTTGAGAGGGGGAGCGGGTAAGACCATCTTGTCGTTGGGCCTTATTGCTGCATGGCGGGAAAAGGGTTACAGTATCGCCCCTTTCAAAAAAGGACCCGATTTTATCGATGCCGGATGGCTTGGCTATGCCGCTGCTCGACCCTGTCATAATCTGGACCCTTTCCTGATGAATCAGGAGCAGATCCTGGGATCCTTCCACTCAAATTCTAACGGGGTGGATCTCTCCCTTATCGAAGGGAATCGAGGTCTTTATGACGGCCTGGACCTTAAGGGCTCCTGCAGCACCGCCGAATTGGCCAAACTCCTGGGGGCCCCCGTCCTAATAGTCTTGGATGTGACCATGGCGACCCGTACTGTGGCGGCAGTTGTCAAGGGATGTCAGGTATTTGACCCAGAACTGAATATTGCCGGGGTCATATTGAACAGGGTGGCCGGGTCGCGGCAAGAGACTTTGATCAGAAACGCCATTCAAGAATATTGTGGCACCCCGGTAGTGGGATCAATCCCCAAGATGAGAGACAACCCCTTTCCTGAAAGGCACATGGGGCTTGTCCCTTATCAGGAAAGAGATCATGCTGAAAAGGCCATCTTGTGGACCAAAGAGGCAGTTAAGGAAAATCTCGACTTGGAACAAATTTGGGGAATCGGCCAGGAGGCTGGGGATATCGCAAAAAGACCTCAGAATCAAGAGGTTCATTTAATGGGCGCGGTCACAGATGAATCCCCGCGGATCGGTTTCATCAGAGACAAGGCATTTTGGTTTTACTACCCGGAAAACCTGGAACAGCTGGAACGCTTGGGCGCTTCTCTTGTAGAGATCAACGCCATTTCACAGAAGTCCCTACCCGAACTGGATGCACTCTACATTGGGGGCGGATTTCCCGAGATCCAAGCAAAGGCCCTGGCAGATAATTGCATTTTTCGGGATACCTTAAGGGAGGAGATCAACCGGGGCCTACCTGTCTACGGCGAGTGTGGTGGGCTCATGTATCTGGGGGAAGTCCTTGTGGTGGATGGAAAGACCTATCCCATGGTGGGCGCACTACCGGTACAGTTCATAATTCAGAAAAAACCCCAGGGTCATGGATATACCGTCTTGGACGTGGATCGACCCAACCCCTATTACCAGGTCGGTATGACCTTGAAAGGGCATGAATTCCATTACTCAAAGGCCATACTCACCAGTGAGCAAGGGGTACGTTTCGTCTTCAAGGTGGAAAGGGGGAATGGCGTGGATGGCACCAGAGACGGTCTTTGCAAGAACAACCTATTGGCCACTTATACCCATGTGCATGCAGCCGGCAATGATCTGTGGGCAAAGGGCCTTCTCAGGGTAGCACTTGATTATAGAGAAAAGGAAAAAATCGGAAATATTAAAAAGACATATTGACAACGCAAGTAATTTGGATTAATCTACCCAATTAAAAATCTATAAAAGGACTATACCAATACGGATAGGTTAACATACTAAAAGAAGGAGGGTTTTAGTTATGCCAACGGTAGAATTTGAAGGAAACTCTTACAATGTCGACGAAGACGGTTTCATCGACGATTTCAACAACTGGAACGAAGCATGGATGCGCCATGTAAAACAAACCGATGGTATTGAGGAGTTGACCGACGAGCATTTCAAGGTAGTAGAGGTGCTCCAGCAGTATTACAAGAAGAATGGGATTGCCCCCATGGTCAGGATCCTGTCGAAGGTTACAGGCTTCAAGCTGA
>JAUUVE010000214.1 GCA_030589715.1 Desulfobacteraceae bacterium
GCAGTGGGGGAGTGATATGACAAAAGGGAGTTTCATCTGCCATAGATCCACTCGATCACACCGAGTGCGTGGGGCGAGAGGACTCCTTCATTATCCACGACAGGGCAGGAAAAGAGGACCCGGCAAAGTCTGTAAGGGGGGTCTGAAGATCCCGTGGCTGACTGGGAGTACCCGCGCCTCTCGCCTGCGCCATGGTGATGGCGGGCAGGTCCAAGGAAAGCAAGCGGGCCGTCTATGACAATAAACTGGCTGTCATTCTTGATATCCTGGTAATCAATAGCCCTGCTGACAAAAAAGACCCTTTTCCCTTCCTGATTATGTTCATGGAGCCCCGCCCTCAGTCTCCCTGTTGAGGGCTGCTCGATCCCGCCCGGGAGAAATAGCAGGAGGTGACTCCCCCTTATGGGTTTGCCGTACTGCTCATTCAAGGCCTCCACATCCACCTCGTACTGCACATCCAAGAACTCGAGTATGTGGAAGACTTCCAGGGGTATCTTGCCATCTTTCTGGTAAAGGAGAGAAAGCATGGGGAAGGCCCCTGTAAACCGCGGATTTATCTCAAGCGGGTAGACCTGTTCCTTTCCTTCATCTATCACAAAGTCGATTCCCAATATGCCTTTATACCCCAGGGCCCAAAGATACTTCCCGATTGAGGCGGCCTGTGTCCTGGCATACTCGGCGGCCCAGGAAGGCCACGGGGTCTCATCCCACACATGGCCACAAAAGATGCCATCCTCCGGAAGATGCCTGCAATAAGGGAGATCAATGAGCTGTCTTTGAAGCCTTGATGTGAGGACCCCATGCCTTGTCAAGCAGACTGCAACGCTCGCCGGAATCCCTTGCACAAATCTGTGAATGGCTACAGAGGCAAGTTTTACACCGCGCCAGCTCTTCTCTTTCAGTCGCACCTGAAGCCGCTCATATTCCTGTGCCGACCGGATGAAAAATGTCCCTCTCCCGCCCCCCTGACCGACATCGGGCAATTGCGCTACAAACTCAGGGCCAAGCTTTTCTGCCCAGTATTCATGCCCCCGCGTATGGATCACTTCCAGAGGATAAATAGCCCCTGGTACCCTTGGAAGGCCAAGCGCCACCACCATATTATCGAAAAAGGTCCTTTCACCAACCTCTATCCGTAGGTCAGCGGGATTGGCCAGGAGCCTCCACCCCTCTTTTTTTCCCAGCTCCATGAGGTCGGGGTAATTCTGATACAAGAGAAGATGCTTTGGCTTGGGGAGTTTTTTCAGGAACTGTTGCGTCAATGAATGGTCAAGGAGGCGTGCCGAATTGAGTCCTTTGCCGCCGACGGGTTCCCCTGTCTCCTCTTCCAGGCAGAAGATGTCTGCCTTAGCCCTTAGCAGGGGAAGATCAAGGGTCTTTTTGAGGCTCACAATGTGGTAGGGGGCCAGAAAGTAGGCGGGTGTGATCCGGGAGAAGGCCGTCATTCCCACCCCTATGAATGTACCGGATAAAGAGCCGAAGAGTTT
This sequence comes from Desulfobacteraceae bacterium, assembly GCA_030589715.1. Classification (GTDB taxonomy): domain Bacteria; phylum Desulfobacterota; class DSM-4660; order Desulfatiglandales; family Desulfatiglandaceae; genus JABMQV01. Next base: position 1,488 of record JAUUVE010000214.1, read on the forward strand.
TTTTACGTCGTCTAAATCGCGTAAGCACATCCATCAATTCAGTAAAAGCCTAATCCGGGGCCTTCTCACACCTCAAACCCCTCTTCTGCGTAATAGCATGCCACCGAATGTGAAGGGGAAAGCTCCTTCAAATGAGGCCTTTCCTTCCCACATCTGGTCTCGTGGGCAACCTTGCATCTGGGGAAAAAGGGGCAACACAAACCGTTGGTACCTTCACGTTCCGCCCCAAGAAGGGTCCCGTAACGTTTGACCTCTCCCCTCTGCCCGAACTTGGGGATGGCGTCGATGAGCGCCTGTGTGTAAGGATGTCTGGGGCTTCTGATGATCTCCTCTCCCGGTCCAATCTCCATAAGGTTTCCCCTGTACATAACGGCAATCCGGCCACAGAGATATCTGGCCGCCGCAAGACTGTGGGTGATGAACAGTATGGTCACACCCGATTTCTCTCTCATCTCTAATAGGATGTTGAAGATCTGGGCGGAAATGGAGGCATCCAGCATGGATGTGGGTTCATCCGCTATAACGAACTGCGGATTCAGGACCATTGCCCTTGCGATGGCGACCCTCTGTCTCTGCCCACCACTCAGCCGGTGGGGATAGCTATGTAAGAAGTCCTCTGGCGGTGAAAGTCCTACCGATTTCATGGCCTCCTCCACCAGCTCCTGTCTGGTCGCTGCATTCCCTATCTTGTGAACCCCCAGTGGCTCTGAAATCGCATCATAGACCGACCGCTGGGGATTAAGGGACTGATAGGGGTCCTGAAATATCATCTGCACCTTTCGCCGAAAATTTTTTAACTCTCGCCCCTTAAGCTCAGCAATTTCAACACCGTCTAAGAATATTCTCCCCTGATTGCTCTTCTCCAGGCTCACAATCAGCCGGCCTACGGTAGTCTTGCCACTTCCACTCTCCCCCACCAAACCGAATATCTCCCCCTTATATATCTTCAAATATATCCGGTTCAGCGCGATCACTTCAGTCCCGCGACCCTTGAAAAAAGACCCTTTGGTCTTGTAAACCTTGCTTATGTCTTCAATCCGAAGGATGGGGTTTGCTTGGTTATCCATAGTCTCCCCAGACGAACCTGGTAAAGAGTCGATTCCTCACCTCAAGGGACTCCCGTTCTCTGACTTCTGGCATTTCACTTGCTAACAGTGGTAGCAAAGGGACTTGTGCCCCGGGCTGACATCCACCCATGCCTGGATTGCCTCCTTACAGCTAGGACTCCCCCCAGGACAGCGATCACAGAATCGGCACCCATCCGGAGGATAGATGAGGTTCGGTGTTTCACCAGGGATTGGTTGCAGCAGACTCTTTTCCCCTGTTAGCGTAGGATAGGACGAAAGAAGGGCCTTTGTATAGGGATGGACAGGGGAGTCAAAGACATCTTCTGTGGGCCCGTATTCCACTAACTGGCCCGCATACATTACTCCGATATCATGGCAGACATCCGCCACAATAGAGATATCGTGCGAGATAAAGATCATGCCGATGTTAAACTCCCTCTGTAAATACTTGGTCTCTTTCAAAATCTGATCCTGTACAATCACATCGAGGGCCGTGGTAGGCTCATCGGCAATGATCAGCTTGGGCCTGCAGGCCAATGCCATGGCGATAATGGCCCGCTGTTTCATCCCGCCGCTATATTGGTGCGGATAATCCCTCATACGTTCATGGGGTATCCCTACAGTCTGAAATAGGTCTTCAACCTGTTGAATCGCCTCCCTTTTCCCCAGGGTAGGGCTATGAGTCAATATGGCCTCAACTATCTGATCCACTACCCGCTGGACCGGATTCAAGGCGTTCATGGCCGCCTGAAAAATCATGGCAATCTTCCCCCACCTGATCTGCCTCATTTCCCTCTCAGACATCTCAAGCAGGTCTTTACCCTCAAAGAGGATCCGGCCCTGGGAGACCGACCCATTGGGAGGGAGCAGCCGCATCAGTGCCATGCCTATGGTGGTCTTGCCGCACCCCGACTCTCCCACAAAACCCAACGATTGTCCCTCTTCCAAGGCAAAGGAGACACCTTCCACTGCCTTGAGGTAGCCACCCTTGGTATTATAGCCTATGCTCAGATTCTCCACCTCCAAAAGAGCCATCCTATCCCGCCTGGTCCTCCTTTCTCAGTCTCGGGTCAAGCACCTCATCCATTGCCCTGCCCAACATATAAAAAGAGAGCGTAATCAGAGATATGCATATGCCGGGAGGAAGAAGCCAATACGGTGCCGTAAACATATGCCCTGTCTTCCAGACCCATTGCAGCATCATTCCCCAGCTCACCGTGCTGGGGTCCCCAAACCCCAAAAAGGCCAATGCCGCCTCAATGATGATTGCGGAGGTCACTCGGAAGGTCATGAATAGAAATGCAAGGGGCAACACATTGGGCAAGATGTGCCTTATTATGATCCCGACATGCGAGGCCCCAGCCACCTTGGCTGCCTCAACAAAGGATCTTTGTTTCAGGGATAGAGTCTGCCCCCTGATAATCCGCGATACCCCTGGCCAGCGGAAGAGGGCAATAATCACAACGATGGTCCATATGTTGAGTTGCCCAAAGACCGAAGACAAGATCAGCACCACAAGCAGGGTGGGCATGACCATAATCATCTCCGCCAGACGCATGAGCAGGGTGTCCACAAAGCCGCCCATGTACCCGGCAGCCATACCTATGGAGGTCCCCAAAAAGACACTCATAACGGCCGCTGAAACGCCCACCATAAAAGCGACCCGCGCCCCTGCCATGAGCTGGCTCAAGATATCTCGGCCCATAAAGTCCGTCCCCAACCAGTGTCTCCAGGAAGGGCCTGTGGTAGTGGAGATGTCCGGGTCCACACCTGTCATGGGATTGTACATGGGATCGATCCAGGGAGGTATGAAGCTGCAAAGGGCCATAACCGCAAAAAGGATCAGGAGGGTCAAGCCTATCCTACCCAAAAGGCTTTGCTTGAAGATAGACCACCCCTCCAAGAAGGGGCCTGTCCAGCGAAATCTTCGCTGGATATCTGAGTCTGAATCCAACTTATTGGCTTTCATCAGGTGCTACCCATCAGTATCTGATCCTTGGGTCCAGGTAGGCGTAAAGCACATCCACGACCAGATTGGAGATAAGGACCACAATGGCAATCAGCAAAAAAGAGGCCTGGGCCATCGGATAATCGTTGTGGCTAACCGAAAGCACCAACTCCCTCCCGATACCGGGCCAGGAAAAGACCGTCTCGGTAAGCGCCCCGCCATTGATAGAAAAGGCCAGGCTGAGGCCTACACTGGTGACCACGGGTAGGGCGGCATTGGGCGCTGCATGATGGTCACGGATCACCTTTTCCTCAAGGCCTTTGGC
>JAUUVE010000274.1 GCA_030589715.1 Desulfobacteraceae bacterium
CCAGCGCCCGACAAATCTTGCAATCATCGTGCTGGACAATGAACGTTACGGGGAGACCGGTATGCAGATGACGCACACAGCCGGTAGTGTAAACCTGGCGGAGATCGCCGTGGCATGCGGCATTCCCATCTGCAGTACACTCAGTGACGAGGAAGGTTTTCAATCTGCGCTGCCGCAGATTCGAAATAGCGTCGGGCCGGTCTTCTTCAATATCAAGGTCCGCGCGGAGAAATTGCCACTCGTGCTCCCTCCAAAAGACGGCGCGTATCTCAAGGATCGTTTTCGCCTGGCATTGCTTGGACCTCGTGCCATCACTTGAGGAAGTAAGGAACATCCGTTAGTTTTTATAAATCGGGGACATTCTAGATTATGTTGAGTTTTCCGCCTGCCCTCTCCCCGGTCAGAATGGGAGGCGCCCCACCGTCCATCCAGGTCAAGCTGATAAGACGGCCCTCATTGAGGCCTTGCAAAAAAGCAGCGGTAACCACTCTCAGGCGGCCCGCATCCTGGATGTAAGCCGAGGGACAGTCTGGAACCGAATGAGAAAATACGGTATTGACCTGAAAAAGGTCATGGTCTCCTGAGCTTCCAGTAGGCCGTTGCTTCAGGGGCCAATCAGGAGCCTATCGCACCTCAGGAATGATATTTCCTCCGGAGGGAAAAACCGCAACATTGGCCTCCCCCATCTTCTCTGCCACTCTTTCGACGGCTTCTTGGAGATCTGAGGCATATGAATACTTCATCATCTCCACTTGTTCCGGTGAAAGCCCCTCTGTAACGTGGACCACCTGGAACTTCTCTGCCAGTTCTTTAAAGTACACGACCTGCATAATGTAGGAAATTCCGAAGCTCTTGAGATGATCCGGGATATCTCCTTCAGCCAACCTGCGATGGAAATCGCTGGCGCTTTCGGAACTACCCATCTCCTTTATCAACGGCATAATGGGACCCGCCTCTTTCTGAGGGGCAATCCAGATGATGGTGCCTCCGGCCCTTGTGCAGAACCCGGCCATTACCAGGGCCTTCGTCGCCTGGACCCCCACTTCTAAGGGAAAGGCAGAAGTAATGGTCACATCCGCAAGTCTCTTGAGTGGAACGAGGTAAAGGGATTCTGCGTATCGGGAGGCCTCCTTGTGCTCCAAAACAGGATCTCCTGCAAAGGCCCTGACGATCTCCTTTTTTTCATTGATGATGAAATCGAGCTTAAAGGCCATTCTGGAGAGGCGTCCGGCATCGACGATCTCTTCGTAAAAATAGTTTCCATCCAGGAGCTTTACCCTGCTGTTTCGGTGCCGCATCCAGGCAAAATGGTGATCCGCTACCGTACGATAGGAGCATACACCTGGCATGACGATCTTAAATCCACCTCCGAATCCAGAGATCGGATGTGGCATACATTCCCCGATACCGATGATCAAGTCCGCAGTTGCAACATGGGGGTTAATCTCAACCAATACCCCCCTGTGGCTCTTCCCGACAATTATGTTATCCGATGCATGGGGGTCGTGAGAGAAAAGGCGACCCTCCAGCCGGGAAAATGCCCTCTCCCCTACCTTGAATTTGAGCTGATCTGATGTAAGGACTGAATGGGTTCCCAATGCACAGACCCCGGTGATCCGTTCATCCGGGACACCGACCTGATTGAGCCGATCCATGATTTCGGGCAAGGAAAGATGGGCCGGTGTCGGCCTTTGAAGATCATCAAAGAGCAGAACCACCTTCATGCCTGGCCCAGCCATCTCTTCTATCCTTGGGGAGCCGATGGGATGGTCCAAGGCACGTCTCAGCTCCTCCATCGGATCAGCAACTCCGGGCGGGGGCTGCTTGCCCTGACCAGAAATCAGATTCCATTCTTCTGGAATGGTGAAATCTATCTTTTCCCCTTCATAATTGACAAATAAGTCCACCTGCGATTACCTCCTCGTAAGAAATCCCTCCAAAGTTACATCTCAATAGCTGACTCGGACAAGCCGGAACCAAAAAGAATCTCTCGCAAAGGTGCACAAGACGCCCAGTTTTTTAAACAAATCTTTCATTGTTGCTTTCCTTTGCGGGGTTTGCGGCTTTGCGTGATATACGTTATCCCAAAACCCCTCTTGGCGGAAATTTGTGACCATTTTGAGCACACTTTAGTCACTTGCCTGCCCCGTGAAATGCCTTCGGAGGCCTATTTCACTGGGGTAACTTCCTGTCCTCTACCTGTCCTTTTTATGCAGGTCCGCCCAAGTGCGGTCCGCCTCCGATTGGATAGAACGAATTTCTTCGGCACCAAGATGTTCGTATCGGCCCTGAAGGCTCAGATAGGTCTCAACCGGCAGGCCCTTTGATATGTGGGTGATGGTATATTGGACCCCATCTACGATTTCGTACAGAGGGAAGATGTTGGTCTCCACGGCCGCCACCGCCGATTTGGGCGCCATATGTTCGGCCATCTTCCACCCGGTGGGGCATGGAGACAGGAGGTGCAAAAACCGGGTGCCCCTGACCTCCTTTGCCCGTTCAACCTTCTTCTCCAGATCGTCCGGAAAGCCGATGCAAGCCGTGGCTGCGTAAGGAATACGGTGGGCCGCCATTATCTCCATAATCTGTTTTTTTCGTCGGGTATTACCCCTGGGCGAGGTGCTGGTCCAGGCAAAACGGGGTGTTGCCGAACTCACCTGAATCCCCGTGTTCATGTAAGCCTCGTTATCCATACACACATAGATAAAATCATCGTTTCGGTCAGCGGCGCCCGAAAGGGATTGAAGCCCAATATCAAAGGTTCCTCCATCCCCGGCAAAAGCTAACACCGGGATATCATCAATACCCTGGACCTTAAACGCGTTGGAGATGCCGGCTGCGGTGGGAGCCGCGACCTCAAAAGCGGAATGAAAGACAGGCACGTTAAGGGCTGCGTTGGGATACGGCCCTGAAATGATGGACACACACGAAGGAACCATTACCACGACAGATCGAGTACCAAGGGCGCGGAGGACCATACGCATGCCCATGGCTACTCCGCATCCCGGGCAGGCTGAGTGCCCGGAGCGCATCACCTCTTGAGGTCGAGTTGTCTCTGCAACCATTACTCCTCCGTTATCCATACGGGCCCGTCAAGGACATCTTCCCTTTCAAGGGCATCCACCACAATCGATTCGATCAGTTCAGGGTCCACGTCGGTACCACCGATGCCCGCCAGATGACCCTGAATCCGGTGTCGCGCCGGGCTGTTAATAAGGGAAGCCTTTTGCTCTGAACAAAATATGCCTTCCCGACCGAGGGTTATACATCCCAGAATTAAAACGAAAAGTCAAATGGCCATCTTTCTGGCACAGGCCTTAAGCCCCCCCCCAATTCACGGAAAATGCTATCACAGAAGTCTCGGAGTTGACAAATGATCCAAATTCAGGACTGCATGATATGTGAGTTCCTCGAGCGTCATCAATTTGTCATGTCATGCTGTATTAGCAGACCGTTTTCTGCCAATTCTTAATCGCAACCTTTCAAGAAATTGTGATGAATAGAGGGTTTAAGGCGTTGGAAGAACGGGTGCTTGATCATGGGCAGTCTACTGACTGCGGGGCCTGTCCAGGAGATCGTGATGGCCCGTGCCCGTGAAGAGGTATGGACTGATAGGGGGCAGAATGGTGGTGTAGTCTCGGCACTGATAGATCTTGCCATAGATAAAGGGGTTATCCAGGCCGCGGTGCTCACCCGACGGGATGCAGCCCTCCTCCCCCGGGGGATAATCGCATCCGATCGGGAGGAGATACTTGCCTGTGCAGGGTCCAGTTATGCCTCCGGCCCCACCCTGGAGGCATTTGTTAGGGGGAGAGGATCGGTCCGGGAGGTGTGATCGGGCATACGTCATAGACAAGGGCGCTATCGTCAAAAATACCTGCTTGTCTTTTCCCCTGCCGCCGTCATCCCCCTGGCCAGTAAGAGCGTCTGGTTCCTGTCTTCCAGCTTGAGGGCCTGCTCCAGGCCTCCGGCATCCACGTTCATATTAATGGCCTCCTTTGTAAGCCAAAGACCCATGGGGTTCTTGCTGTTCATGGTTCGGGCCAGCTCCAGCGCCGTCTCC